>JAPPIB010000036.1 GCA_028820695.1 Acidiferrobacterales bacterium
GCAAAATTGGTGTGGCCTACATTGATCATGTTGCGCTTGGCATGAAGAACATGCCGGGCATGAATGATGATGGCAGCATAGGTATGGATCATATCACCAACCACAAGACGTCAATGATCGCCGGTCAATACAACATCGGTGGCATGGGACTGCACTTGGGTTATGGTCAAAGCAAATGGGATACTGATTCAATGGCTGGTGAGTGGATTGCCGACAAGGACACAAAACCAATAAATCCGCTTACTGGTGTTGCTTACGCCGACAACAACGACCCCGCGGCCGCGGCATATGACGGTGGCCTTAAAGGCGGTGCTCTGCTTGAGAAGAAGAAAAAGACGACCTTTTTCGGCGTTTCCGGCGGTCTCGCTGATACCGGTGTTTCGTTCTTTCTGCAAGTGCGTAGCAATAAGGTCGACAAAAAGATGGTTACAAAGTCATGGCACGATCACGTTACAGCGTTTAATGCGCTCGCGCAGAACGGTACAGCAGCTGCTACAGATGATTTTTCTGGGAAAGCACTCCGTGCATTACAAAACAAATACATAGAGGACAACGATCTCGTGCAAGTCGCCAAAAATGCCGAGGGAACTATCCCTGCGCAAACCGATAATGACGCCCCAATTGGCACTATAGCGGCGGTGGCGAGTGATAATGCTGCTCAACGTAAAAGAGGCATGAGTACATCGTCTGACAAGAAGACGCCTTGGGTTGTCGGACTGTCTCGAAGTCTCGGCGGTGGCGCAAGTGTTATTTTTGAACATGCCAACGATGATGATGATTCAACGAAGAACACCACTGGGCTTTGGCTGAAGGTGGATTTCTAAGATTCGGCAATCTGTATAACATTCTTGCATAAGAAGGCGGGGTGAATATACACCCCGCCTTATTTGGTTCGCCAGGCATGGCGGACCAAAAAAAAGCGGTGCCGAAGCACCGCTTTGAAATGGATATAGATATCACGAATAGGCGATCTTAGAAATCAACCTGCAACGTAAGGATCGTAGCGTTTTTAGCATCATCATCATCCTTGTTGACATGTTCCAAATGAACAGCCGCACCACCGCCGAGACTTCTCGAAAGTGAAATCACCCAGGGCGTATTCTTTGTCGTTGATGTACTCATGCCTCTTGCGCGATCTTTTGTGCCTTGCGGTTCGTCAAAGTCACTTGAAGCGTCAAAATTGGAGTAGTCAGCATTATCTGCAGTCGATATTGCTTGCCCGACCTGTCTTATATTGCCGGTGCCGTCAACGTTCAGGTTAAAATCGGCCACCTTCGGGTCCGCCACAATGGGGGTACCCAACGGAGCAGTTTCCTCCGCACCTGTCGTATGATCCATATCCTGCTTCTTGTAGGCGGCGAGTCTATCCGCATACGAATCCGTGACCATAGACGTGGTCGCCTTGTTGCTTCGCACTTGCAGACCAAAGGTTACGCCGGTATCACCGAGACCGCCGGAAATGCCGAAAAAGGTAGTCTTTTTCTTCTTTTCAAGCAGATCATCGCCCTTCAGTGCATCGTGATAGCCAGCTTCCTTTCCAGGGTTCGTAGCAGTTCGAGGCACTTCTGCTTGCCATGCAGCGTCCGAATCGGTATCCCACTTGGTTTGACCATAGCCAAGATGAAAACCCATGCCGCCGATGTTGTATTTTCCGGCGATCATTGTGGATTTCTTGTTGTCCATATGAGTCAGTCCTGCTGTAGTTTCAGGAAGATGATCGACATAGGCCATACCGACCTTGCCAGCTTCACCGATATTCACGGTTGCGCCGAATTGGGTCGAATCAATATCCTTGTCGCCAGCTGTTTTTTCATCGGCTTTTGCGCCGATTGCGTCAACCTGGAAACTTGCCGCACCAAGATCAACGGCATATGAGATTGTGTTTCCGACTTTATTGGCAAGGTGTCCTTCGTTGGAACCGTTATTAAAGGCGTTGTCCACAAAGCCGGCGTGAACATTACCGGCATTTGACAGCGTGCCGATTGACAAGGTTCCGAACCCACCCGAAAGGCCGACATAACGCTGGTTCGTATCTTGACTGGCTTCCCCGTCTCCGATTCTTGTCTCGAACTTATAGACTGCGGTAAGCCCTTCAGCAGCTTCGCTGCTGCCTTTGATTCCCCAGCGCGAACCCTGGTTGACTACGCCGTTTGTGTTGTCAGATTTCCAGCCGGCGCGGATCGATCCGTACCAGGTTGCTTCCGCAAGTACAACTGAGGGTATGCACAGTTGTATCGCACTGGCGTCCGACTGTCACACATAAATCAATTGAATCAGTCTGTTACTTGCGACTCACGTTCCTCATTTCCACCAGACTCGGATGTGCGTGAGCGTGAATTCGGGTCTTTTTTGGACTTTGCTACGGTATTTAAAGTGTTCCGTTGCAAATTTGCGAATTGGCCCGCGAATTAGGCATCGTTCCGATCAGATCGATCCAGGCCGATGGCGGCAACGAGTTCATGGCTGAGTTCGAAAACGTATGCCAGCAACGAAGAATTGCACACTATGCTGTCAGTGAGTACTTGTAAATGACATTGAATCCTGTCACCTATCTGATTTATACCTCACCGACCTTCGGCTCCGATCGCCGATGAATTGTCACACCAAAAAAGTTACCATCCTGATTGTCTGCAAACTCGATGTTTGGGTAGGCCTTAATTGCCCGTTTGATCCCGCTGCCAAGCCCGCGATAAGGCAACACCTTTGGTGCAAACGAAGCGAGGATTGGATTTCGAACATTAGAGTTGCCCATCTTGATATTCTCAATCGTCAAATTATTTGGTAAATGCCCTGGACTGATGATTTCTACACGATTCGAAAAAACCAGAACTCTCACAGGGGCTGACACAAAATAATCGCGATGGATCAAGGCGTTGGCAATTAATTCTTCAAGCACTATCCTCGGAATTTCCGGCTCGCCAGTCGAGTTGAAACTTTGCTCATTTTGCACATGCCGAAGATTTGCCGATACAAACCCCAACACTTTCTGAAATATATCGGACAATTTGCCTTTCACATCCTGACTGTCAATGTAATGTACATCCTCAATATTCATTCCAGGGAAAGCAACTGCCTTAACCTGGAAAGCAGGGAGTCGGTTTTGAGGTTTTGCAGCAAACAATAGGGTGCTGCAAATATTCAGTTCCCCGTTTTTGGCCAGATTCATATTTTCTAATAGCCTGACGAGGGGAATCTCCTGTTGCTCTACTTTCTCTCCATATTCTTTTTCGAAGAACGCGTCGAAATAATCCTCATCAATGTCTGCTGCAGATGAACCTTTGACCGGAATACCGTCAGCGTGCACCAAAGTCGCGTCCCGGAACATCCGCAACAATTCTTCTCGAGCATTTACTCTACGCTTATCCGCTCCACTTTTCACATATACATGAAGATTCTTGTCCATATACGGTTTGCTTATGCCTTCAGAGATGGAAACCGCCATCACCATGCCATCGGGCAAAGAAACATTCTGCGTGATTGGGCTAATGGGTGGACGAACATGGTCACTAGCCGCATTGGATACAAGTTGATTCAGGCGCCTTATATCATCTGAGGTAAGTCCTGCGATTCCACCATCATCCGTAACGCCTATCAGAATTACTCCTCCTTGGGAGTTACTGAGTGCGACCATCTCCTGCGCAAGGCTCTCCGAGCGACTGATATTTGCCTTAAACTGCCTCTTTGAGTCTTCACCACTGGCAATGATGACTAAGAGTTCTTCAACTTCCATTCGTCATATACCGTTTTTCGCTTCTCAAAAGCTTCTGCACCGCCTTCCATGACATCCACTATACGCTGTTGAACATTGGGACAATCAATACTGCCACTGAGAGTCTGAATTTCCTCATCCAAATACTCACATGCGACAACCTGTTCTGCATCTCCCAATACAGGGATATTGGCGTTATGTGTGGCAAAGATAAATTGCGTCTTCGGCTTTATTTTTCGGATCAGCTTAATCACGTCTTCATAGATTGTCTGGTTATCCAGATCATCTTCTGGCTGGTCAATTATTACTACATCATTTTCTCGCTGACTTAGGATAAAGAGCATCATTGCTGAAGCCCTCTGACCCAGTGAGTGATCGGTCAACGCTTTTCCGTGATATTCAATTGTAAAGAGATTGGGCACTTGCCAAGTGAGCAAAGTGTCCAGATTCTCTTCAAAATTGTTCCAGAAGTTCTCAAAGGAACTGCTGAGTACCGATTGCATATTATTTTTCTCGCGCCACATAGCACCAAAGTCACTGAACTGATTCACTACGCCTTGTAGCGTCGTCCCATGAATTCGACTCCCGCGAAACAATTTCTGAATCCACCTGAGCATCGCTGCCTTATCGGCCTTGAACTGCGGTACAATTTTCAGCGGTGAATCAGCATGATTAATTTTGTCCAGTACTTCCTCGATAGTGCGGTACTCCTCCAACCATAAATCATTCAACTGATCCAATTCACGCTCAAGCACTTGATTCAGAGTCGCGAATTGTTTTTCATTCTTGGCGGACGTCTGAAGCATTAATTCTGACTGGTCCAGCAATGTTTTCAGTTGCCTGAATTCTCGGGGGCTGATTGCTTTCGCACCAGATTGTTTCAATTCACTAGCCAGTTTGCGTTCAATTTCGGCAAAATCCTCCTTTAATGCCTGTTTATGCTGTTGAAAGCCCATGAGCCTTTCCTGTAATTGTTTGACAGTAGCTTGGCCATCATTAGCAACTTGTTTAGTACTGTCAAAGCCTGTTAGTAACTTCTGATAGCTAACAAAGAAGTCGTTGAAAAATGATTGATTATGCGTCGATTGGTACAAAATTTGGTTTTTTAGTTCATCTTCAAATCGGGCTAGAAGATCGTTCAATTCGGACAGGTAGACCTGTGCCTCTTGAATTACCTGCAGCAACTTTCGCTCATCACGGTCGAATTCGATTTGCTTCTGCAACTTGGCTTCAACACCATGTTGCTTATAGAAATCCAATTTAAATTCAGCGTCTCGCTTTTTCTGCAACCATTCTTCCTCTTGCGTAGACGTATGGGACAATCGTTGAATTTGGCGGATAGCATCAGTCACATGTCGCTGTCCCTGCTCAATTTTCCGCCTAACCGGGATCAAGGCTTCACCCGCAAGTTTTTCTATTAGATCTCTTTCAAATCCAGTGCTGGTACTGGACAAGTCCTTTTGGCCAAAATATACCGGTTGGTGCAGTACCGTCTCCCGAATAGATACTCCCGGTTGCAATTGCCCGTCCACATAAACGTCGGGTCGCTCACCCAAGATTCGTCGTATCTGATAAAGTTGCCCGCGTCGATCAATGGCATCCATGGAAATTCTCCCGCCACTTCGCAACAGATGCCTTACTAGACTTTCCTTGTACTCAACATCTGACGCTTGATCGCCCAAAGGGATATTCAGAGCATATCGAATGCCTTCAATTACTGACGATTTTCCACTCCCGCGAATGCCAATCACGGTGTTCAGTTCAGGCGACAGACAGATTTCGGCACCACCAAGAATCCCTGCGCCCTCGAAGTGGACTTTCTTAATGCTCGAATGACTGTAATGTGGCTGATCGGCACACACCCTGGAGGACTTATCGCGCAAGGCGAACTTGACAGCCTCAAAACTGAAATCGCCCAGTTTCAAATAACTGGAGTTTTCTCGAGCAGACATATCGGCTAAATTCTTGGCATCACAGCCTTCCACCTCCGCTGGGTATAAATTACCCAACTCATTTCGAATTTTGGCTCTCGCATCTCGAGTTCGCACTTTCTGAAATGCCAGAACCCTGCTTCGGATGGTCTCATTTTCGAACATATCTTTTATTCGTCCGAGCGATAACTCCTTCCACAGTCCTTTTGGCGCTTCCACATGGGCAAAAATTAGAAAGTAGTCCTTACTGAACTGATCCAGTTCTCGCACCGTTTCATAAATGTTGTGTTTTGAGTGTGTGTTTTCATCCTCAAAATTCGCCACGCCGGCAAATGTCAGGTTGAGGAAACTCTGTATGTGATTGGTTTGTTCTTTGTTCGCATACCACTCATCAGAAAAAACCACCAGTGTATGCAGACCCGACTGACCATCTTTGACCGACAACTCGATTGCTGGCAACAACCCGATTCCGGATTTTCTGGCTTTCTTGCGTAGCGCTTTGAATTCATCTCGGTCGAACTTGTTGTGATTAGCAATCACACCAAGACCGACCCCTGCACTGTCCAACGCATGGACATACTGGTTCAAGTAATCGTTGTCTTCACCTGTGTAGTCGAATTCCTTGTCAGCGCGAGTGTGAAGGTGAAAGTCCACCTTCAACCAGCGGCTACCGAATTCAAAGACTTTATCACTCATCAATCTTGCGTCACTATTGTCAGCACTCTTCTCATTTCCCTAGAACCCGATGAGAAATCTCGCTATCGAGATACTCACATACAACTGAATGAAATCGGGCATCCGTGATCATCTGGGAGAAGGTTTCCCTGTCGCCCTCCATTCGTGTAACGAACAGTTCGTCGACAATATTATCCAAATATGAGGGATATGCCAAGTTGTTGATCTGGTTCACTACATATGAGACCAATATTGGGCAACCAGTACGGATCGATTAAAGTCCAAATTATAGTGCATGAGATCTGACACCGATTGCCATGACGAACTTTTCGAAAGCACCCCAGTTTCTCTAATGATTGCCTCCCCGCTGCGCGGGGTTGGTGGCTGATATCACTCAAACAACCGCCCATCAGGATACGTCCAGACTTCTGAGAAATATCGCGATATTGCACCGGAACAGAACACTTTAAATCCCGCAGCAATGCCCCAAAAAGCCCAGAATTTACGCTCTAGCGCACGCGATTCCGGTTGATTTGGGGAGCATGAGTCGAAAGTAACAGGCTGATTCGATTGACTTATGTGTGAAAGTCGATTGCCGGTGCGATACAACTGTGCATACCCTCAGTTGTACTTGCGGAGGCGACCTGGTACGGATCTATCCGCGTCGGCTGGCAAGACAGTGGCAATGCGGGCTTCGGCAATTACGGTTCACGCTGGGGCATCCAGGGCAGCAGCGAGGCGGCCGAAGGGCTCACCGCGGTCTACAAGTTCGAGACTAGAATCGGCGAATCAACCGCGCAAACCACCGATCAGCTTTATGCCGGGCTTTCGGGCGGGTTTGGTAATCTGACAATCGGAAAGTTCTCCGCCGCCGGCAACAATCATGTCGGGTTTGTGGACAACTCAAATTTTCTTGGTAGTAATGAGCTGCTTGCGAACAAGCAGGGTAACGCCATCTCATACGCCGTTGCTGTCGGCTCTGCGAGTTTTCAGGTTGACGCAGTCGGCGATGCCGCCGCGGGCGACAAGGATTTGGACTCAGCCCAGTTTGGTGCCACCTTGAATATAGGTGATAACGGCAAGGTAGGTATTGCATACATTGATCACCCTGTGAAGGGCATGAAGAACATGCCAGGCACAGGAGGTATGGATCATATCAACGACCACAAGACTTCAATGATCGCCGGCAAGTACAACATCGGCGGCATGGGACTGCATCTTGGCTATGGCCAGAGCAAGTGGGATACTGATTCAGTTGCTGGTGCGTGGGACCCTAACAGGAAGGTAACGAATGAATTTGACGGGACAGAGAGCACTGTTCCAAACTATGATAATGGACTCATGGGCGGTGCTCTCCTTGAGAAACAGAAAAAGACTACCTTTTTTGGTGCCAGTGGCGGTCTTGGAGATACCGGCGTATCCTTCTTTCTGCAAGTGCGTAGCAACAAGGTTACCAAGAAAACCGTTACCGCATCCTATGTGGACCACCACACTGCGTTCGGTAAACTCAATGACTCCGGTATACCAAATTCGCCGTTTACAGATGCGAAACTTGTAAGTCTCCAAACCAAGTACATAGAGGACAATGGGCTTGATGAGATGGACGGTGTCGTTACACTAAAACCCACAGGTACAACTCCCGGTACCTTAAGGGCTATCGCGGCTGCGGGCGAGGCACAGACTAACGATAGAAAAAGAGGTATGAGCACATCCTCTGACAAAACGACGCCGTGGGTTGTCGGGCTGTCAAGAAGCCTCGGCGGTGGCGCAAGTGTTCATCTCGAGCATGCCAACACTGACGACGATTCAGAGAACACCACTACAGTTAGGCTGATGGTGAACTTCTGAATATTGTGAAAAATGGTAATCTCTGATTACGTTTTTCACAAAGAAGCGGGGTGCCTGCGCACCCCGCTTCTATTTTTTGGAAAGTAAATCCTCGAAGATACTAGAAATCTACCTTCAGCCAGAGTCCAGTCTTGTTCTTCTTTGAATCGTCATCTTTATTCTCATGTTCAAAATGAACGCTTGCGCCGCCTCCGAGACTTCTTGACAGTCCTACAACCCACGGCGTCACTTTGTCTGAGACACTTGCCGAGTGTCTTGTATTGTCATACTTCGTTTTATCGGCATTTGATGAAACGTTACTCGGATAGGCTGCATCGTCTCTTCCACCAGGAACTATTAATGCTTCGCCGTCTTGATCACTAGTCAAAAGTCCATGTTCCTTAAGGTAGGCTGCTTGTCGAGTGTCTGCGACTGCTGCAACTAAGCCGGAGCCGGTGGGATTAATGGCGTCGAAAGCCGCTTTGTGTTCACGGTAAGACTTCATGACGGTACGCTTATCAACTTTATTGCTACGCACTTGCAGAAAGAAGGATACACCAGTATCGGCCAGTCCGCCGGAAACTCCGAAGAAAGTAGTCTTCTTTTTCTTCTCAAGCAGAGCACCGTCCCCTAAGCCGGGAAGCCATTTAAAATTGGTAGCAACGTTTTTGTCTGACTCGTCTACTGTTGTATTAGGGTCATTTTCTGGCACGCCCCACACTGCGGCAACCGAATCAGTATCCCACTTGCTCTGGCCATAGCCAAGGTACATTCCCATACCGCCGATGTTGTATTGACCGGCGATCATTGAAGTCTTGTGGTCGTTGATATGATCCATACCTATGTTGCCATCATCATCCATGCCTGGCATGTTCTTCATGCCAAGCGCAACATGATCAATGTAGGCCACACCAATTTTGC
>JAPPIB010000037.1 GCA_028820695.1 Acidiferrobacterales bacterium
CCCCCCCCCCCCCCCCCCCCCCCCCCCCCCCCCCCCCCCCCGGGCGCCCCCCCCCACAAGACCAATTGCTTGCTGACATAGTTGAATTGTCAAAAAGAGTGTTCAAGGAAAAGCCAAATGATCAGATTAGCACATCGGCTTATCTTCTAAATATGGCGATCAGACTCAAGCCGATGAGAAGAGTTTTAAAGGACACTGGGAGTATCTATCTTCACTGCGATCCGACTGCCAGTCATTATTTGAAAATGATTATGGATGCGATATTCGGACAAACTAATTTTAGAAATGAAAATGTTTGGTGTTACAGAAAAATGCCAAACAAAATTAAAAGTTTCCAAAAAAATCATGACATATTATTTTTTTATTCGAAGTCAAATAATTATCAATTTAACGTGCTTCGAGGTGAAATGACTGAGGGGTCAAAACGAACATTCGAAAGTGCTGCAAATCGAGGGTATAACGCAAACAATTCAAAGAAAATGGTAACTGTTTTTGATTGGGACAAATACACTGATGCAGTTGCGAAAGGAATAATTCCTGACGATTTAAAGCCAACTGAATTCAAAGATGGCAAACCACCACTAAAAGATTGGTGGGAGGATATAAAGATACTCGGCGGACCTTACAATAAAGAACGTTTAGGGTATCCAACACAAAAACCAATAGCACTTCTTAAACGAATAATTGAAGCATCATCAAATATCGGCGATGTGGTGTTTGATCCATTCTGCGGTTGCGGAACCACTCTTCATGCGGCTGAAGAATTAGGTAGACAATGGATTGGCATAGACATATCACAGTTTTCTGCCGGTCTGGTGAGAAACAGACTAATCGACAACTTCAAACATAAGCAACTGCATCGTGGTAATATTCCAGTAATAGGATGTCCGTTGACTTTGCAGGATGCACAAAACTTGGCTCGAACATCGCCATTCGAGTTTGAGAAATGGGCATGCGGCGAGGTCGGTGCACAAGGTCTCTTTCACGCTCCAGGGGAAAGAGGATCTGATGGTGGTGTTGATGGGATAATTCCTTTCTACCACAGTAAGGACCTCTTTGATAGTAACGAACCGCCTGAGAAAACGTTTGCTGTTGTCCAGGTAAAAGGGGGCAAGGTTAATCCAGATTCAGTAAAAGCGCTTTCAACGACTGTAAGGCAGTCAAATGCGAAATGCGGTGTGCTGATCTGTTTCGAAAAATACATGAGGACGGTAGAAAATAACAGGGAAAAGAATCTTATTCGAGATATGCAGGGCGAGTTCAACTTTATTCAGGGCTTAAGTGTCGAGAATTTGATAGAGGGTAACCAGCCAAGATTGCCCGGTATAAACATGGCGGCGTAAATTCACATCACAAAGGAGAAAACAGAATTGAGAAATTCAACTAATCAGAAGCCGAAGGTCGAGGTTCGGCATCGTTCCTACCAACCAAAACGCGGCGAGCTACGACAGGCTGTAAAGATTAACACCACGCCTGAAAATCTCGCTAAGTCCACATTGCGACAAGTCAAGGTAGTCGATAAGTAGTCAACCAGAGAAGCCGTTGGCTTGGTTCGCAAGCGGAAAACTGTAACTATTGTCTATAATCCCCTTTAAAATTGATGGGATAAGCGACAGTGAATCATACAGATATATCATTCACAACCGTTGTTTGTGCCGTACTTCTGCCAGGATGTCCAACCATTTGGACAGATAAAACCCCAATTGCGCACTGCGGGCCCGGTAATGAACAGGGTGACAGCAGTTTGGCCTGCAGGCAACTCGATCCTATGCTGAAACTTTGGCCCTCGAATCGTGAATTTTCCGGCACCGATTGTTCTTTTCCGATCACCTGGCAGATGCTCGATCAATCTACCTTTGAGCACAACACTGATGGAATGCCAGGGATGATCATGCAAAGCTCTGTCGTCATCGCTTCCCATGAACCTGTGTAAATAGACGTTCAGTATTCGATTCCGCGGCAGGAGATAACGACGAATGAGATAGTCGCTTCCGTCCAGTCCGGAAATGACCCGTACAGTCAAAAAACCTCCAATGCCATTGGGCCTGCGTCTGCTTCCAAATATAAGCCAGACAATCAATACGATTGTGAGTGCCAAAGCAATTTCGCTCATTTCAAGTCTCTATTCAGTAATTTTCCTTACAATGACAATCATTTTAACACAATAACCACCCATAAAATAATGATTTTAGAGTTTATGCGTCATTATCTGTCGTATAACTGATCTTTCTCGATGCCATACCAGGCCGCTGCCGCCCAAGAATCGACCTGTATTGTGGATATTTTATATTTCGTATAATGCATATTATGTTAAGTTATGTAACGGGTCGCAATTGATCTGGCTCGTTTGCACATTCGGTCAGAGAATCGAATGTGCGCATAAATCAGAATCTGTGGTTTATAATTTTTTCCAATTGCAAGCTCTTCTACCTCGTAAGGCCATCATTAGTGCCTGTCTATACTAATGGGAGTAAATACATGTTTAAGAAAGTGTCTGACAGTAAAGTTGAACCATCGAGTCAACCACCAGTGCCTCCGCAAAGGCCTGGTCCCGAAACCAAAGTCAGAAGTGTGTCGCCACCGGTAGCGAAACCAAGCAGTGCCAAGCTGACGACATTAAGCGAACACTCATCCGTAATCGGTGAAGTGACAGGTGATGCTGACGTTTCCATCTACGGCAAGTTTGATGGCACCATCACAATTCCGAACAACACAATCACAGTCGAATCTTCTGGACTGGTCCAAGCGAACTTGAATGCAAAGAAGATCGTTGTTCATGGCGCCATCAAGGGTAATCTTTTCGGTTCGGATACCGTTCATGTCCTAGCGACCGGTGTGGTCGAAGGTGATATCAAGTCCATGAACGTAATACTCGAAAAGGCATGTACGTTCAATGGTTCAATTCAAATGTTGTCTGAAGCACCTACTCCGCAAATTCGTCCGAAACCCCCCGAAAAGAAAGTGAAAGCTGAGTCGTCTCCAACCCCCGAAGTGAAGCCGATTACGATAACCCCGGACCGAAAGTCGGGGTCCGATACGAAGTAGTTTGGGGAAACTGGGACTGCCAAGGCTTGTCTGGAGATTCGTGTCAACTGAGCCGATTCATGAGATTTTAACCGTAATACCTAGCAGGACAAGAACCTTATGCAGAGTCGGCTTGAGCTGGTGACACCGAAGAATACAAAGTAAAAGACCGTTGTTTAGTCATTTGTTCCGCAACTCGAAAAAAATCTCCAGAGCGAAATCGTCCGTATCACAGAACTATGGGGGGAGATTTTCTTCTACCGGAATGAGGGAAATCGTCGAGTATCTGGGAAAGAACGATGACACGCAACATATCATCCTTGATCTTTCCGGCGGAAATCAATCAATACTGGATTTTTTCGCCAGATTCAACAGTTTGTATCTTGTAGCGAACGCGAGGAAGTCCCTCTCGTTTTCCCGCATCAATAACACCGGACCAACTGACCCCAACCACAAAAAGTATTCTGATATTTTCCGGGCTGTACTGCCGTCCCACGTATATTCGGATGTCAACGTTATTCTGGTGTGGGATTATTTCAATTACATGGAACGTTTTGAAATCATCAACCTAATGCATTTTCTGAGTCCTCATTGCCGCGAAGGAGCAAAACTGTTTGCAATCTCCTGGCTTACCGAATCTATTCCAAGCTTGCCGGGTGACTTCGGTCTTCACGTTGAAGGCGATCAAATCGTGTATGAATCCAGCACTGACGAAGTAATTTCCTCACCCGAATATTCGGCTCAGTCACTTGTCGATTTGATGCCTAGCTTCATACCTTACAAACTTTCGGTGAACATCTCGGGCATGCTGGAGGTACTGCTTGAATTCAATCAGCTTGAAACGTCGCCAAGTCCATACGTAATCCCGTCTGCCAAACTATCGTCATTCAACCCAAACAATATGGTGTGACCTGGGGCCTAGGCGTTGTCAAATTCCGGACAATTGCTTGATCGAGTCAATCAAGTCCTGAGAATATTCCAAGCCTTCACGAAACGCTGAGATTCGGCTTGATTGCCTGCGTGCCCCGGGGATTCTGGCATTTGGCTCGCTTTCGATCTTGGACAATAGTTGTTCTACATGATCAGCGAAGTGAGAATTGAATTCACTGGCATTCAGGCTGATTAGCAATTGACCCACGCGAGGCGGCCCGCCCTCTCCGTCGAAAAATGATGATGCCTGAAATCCGAAATTACTCCGGACAAACGCGCCTGCGAGAATTTCCACCATGAGCGCCAGTGCCGATCCCTTGGCACCACCGACTGGATTCAATCCTCCCTCCAATATTTCCAGCGGATCTGTTGTCGGCTCGCCATGAGAGTTTACGCCCCACCCTGCTGGAACCCTCTCACCCTTCTTGGCAGCCAGGGCAACTTTCCCACGGGCGACTACCGAAAGTGAAGTATCGATAACCAATGGGGCATGTTCGGTCGCGCGGGGACAGGCAAATGCGATTGGATTGGTTCCCAAGACAGGGCGTCCACCACCTGCCACCGCCATCGCCTTTGGAGTGTTGGCGAACATGACGCATGCAAATCCCGCCCGTGCGAGTTTTTCGACGGCGTGACCCATTACACCACAATGATGAGAGCCGACAATAGCTGCCGCTGCCACACCCTGTTCTTCACAGACATCAACCAGACTGCCAATCGCCAACTCAATGGCCGGAAATGCAAATCCATCGTTTGCCATGATCTCAATGCTCGAAGGCTTCACTCTTCGACAGCTTGGTTTTGCGTGCCCGTCTACCTTCCCACTTCTGAGTTGCCCGACGTATGACGGAATCCGTTCCAATCCATGCGATCTGAGGTCGTCAGCATCAGCCAGCGCCAATGCGTGAGCTACGCAATCAGCGACTTCAATTGCCGTACCATTGGATTGCAGGGCACTGCTTGCAAGTGACTTTGCATGCTCGAACGAAAGAATTGAAGTGAAGCTCAAGATTATTGGTTCGGTCGAAGAACAATTTTAGGTGAAGCGACCTCTCCCTGAATCAGTTCCTGAAAAGATCTTGAACCTTCTTCCAAAGATCGCTCATCAACCCAATCCAGAGAACCAATCTCGCCATTTTCAATTTTTCGGGCTGCGACACGAAAGTCCAACGCTGTATAGGTATACGTACCAATGAATGTCACTTCTGCCAAGGTCATCTTGCGAACATCCATCTCACCTTTGGTATCGCCGAGACCTATGTGCATGATCACACCACCAGGCTTAACTGCATGAATCGACGACCGTCGTGTGTGCTCGTTGCCAACCGCATCCAGAACCGAGTCAAAACTATCCGCCTCATGCTCGGCATTCAATGGGTCGATAACCTCACACAAACCGAGTTTTTCGATCGTGGCTCTCCGGTCCGGATTGGTTTCCGCCACAGTAATGCTCTTACAACCATAATCCAATAGAAAGTAAACACAAAACAGTCCGACCGCACCGCCACCTATTACCAAAACCGACCCTTCAGAAATAGGTCTAGCAGCAACATTTTCGACCAGTCTTACGGCGTGCAGTGAAACTGCAGCCGGCTCGGTCATAGCCAGTTTTGTGGAATCACTGTCTGCTGCCACCTCTACGACATTCTTCGTGGGAATTGTGATAAATTCGGCAAAAGCACCAGGGCGGTTCATGCCTATGAGCTTGCGATCTTTACAAAGATTGGTCAGTCCGCTCACACAGTCATCACATTCACCGCAGGTAATCAATGGATTCAGTACTGCCTTTATGCCCGCTGCAGGACCTTCAATTACGGTTCCGCAGACTTCATGACCGAGAATCAATGGGGGTACCCTTCTACTGTCATGTCCAAGATATGCGTGCAGGTCCGACCCGCAGATTCCAACCGCGTCGATTCTGACCAGCGATTCGTCCTCTACCAGATTCGGATTCGATTCATTTCGGTATTCGACGGTGTTGGGGGCGGTATACACTAGTGCTTTCATCGGGGATTATTCCTTTATGGTAAACAAATGTAAGTTCAATCGGACTTCTTCGAATTCACGGTCATTGTGCCGAGCGCTGAATTAGTCCACATGCCTTCGAAGATGCCTCGGAAGCTTCTGTGACACACCCCGCAACATCCACGCTTTGGGAAGGACGAAACGACTCGTCGGCATTGGCATGTACTGATGCTTGACTATTCATCAACTGGATACCTGACTGCCTTACTATAGACAATTACCAGTCTTATTTCGCGGTGAAACCGCCGTCAATATACAAAACCTGGCCTGTCACATAGTCAGATGCCGGCGATATGAGAAAGATGACCGGGCCTCGAAGATCCGCCATCTCGCCGTTTCGTCCGATTGCGGTACGAGAGGCCATGTCATTCATCGCATCCGGATTGTCGAATACGGGTGCGGTCAGGGCAGTTGGGAAAAAACCTGGCGCAATGGCATTGCACATAATGCCATGGGGAGACCAGCATTCAGCCATGGCACGCGTGAGTTGGGTCACACCGCCTTTCGATGCGCCATATGCGATACTGTTGGCGAACGCCCGTGTTGATTGCAATGAGGCTACATTGACCACCCTGCCCCAGCCATTTTCAATCATTGAGTCAATGAAATGCCTGGCAAAGAAAAACGGTGTGGTCAGATTGAGATTGATAGTCGCGTCCCAGCTGTCCCAGCTGACCTTATCGTAGCCTTCCCGCAGGTTGATTCCCGCAGCATTGACAACAATTTGCGGGGCCCCGAAACAGGTGACAACTCGTTCGCAGCAGTCGCCTATTCCATCGCGATCTGTCAGGTCCGCCGCCACCCAGTCAACCGCCCCGCCCCGTTCAGCCAAGCGCTTGGTCTCTCGACTGAGCAGATCCTTTCGCCTTGCAAGAAGCACCACCTTTGTCCCTGCATCGGCCAATGTCTCAGCGATAAATAAACCTATTCCACTACTGGCACCGGTTACAACCGCCACCCGGTCGCTGATGTCGAACATTGACGAATTCAACACAACCCTCAACTGTCCGGATTCAGCCTGAACACCTCATCGGGAAAATATTTTGCTAGTCTATCGTCGCCTGTGAGTGCATGAGCCTCCATTCCCTCGAGCCTGGAAATGCGAGCGGTAACTGACCCGACACTCCGGTTGGCATCCCGATTCATCTTCTGGTAGGTCACGGTCTTGAGAAATTTGCCTACACTCAAGCCACCGGTGTACTTCGCCGCACCACTCGTCGGCAAGATATGGTTGGTTCCGGAGCATTTGTCACCATAAGCAACTGTCGTCTCCTCTCCAAGGAACAGCGAACCATAGTTGGAAAGGTTCGCCAACCACCACGGCAAATCCTCAGCTTGCACCTCGAGATGCTCGGGCGCATAGTCATCACTGAGTGCGACAGCTTCCTCGCGGGTGTCGACTACCGAAATTTCCCCGTAATCTGCCCAAGCTCCGGTCGCAGAACTTCGATTCGGCTCCGGCAATCGTTCAATATACTTTGGCAACAGCCTTTCCACTTCCGACGCGAATTCATGTGAGAACGCAATCAGCCAGGCGGGCGAATCAGGACCGTGTTCCGCCTGACCGATTAGATCTGACGCAACGATTTCCGGATCAGCAGAATCGTCCGCAATTACAAGAATTTCTGTGGGTCCGGCGAACAGGTCAATTCCAACTTCGCCGAACAGCATCCGTTTCGCTTCTGCGACAAACCGATTTCCGGGACCGACCAGAATGTCGGCACGATGCCCGGTAAAGATTCCAAATGCCAGCGACGCGATCCCTTGCACACCGCCGACCGCCAGAATCGTATCGGCACCGCAGACTGACGCTGTATAGGCAATGGCTGGATTGACACCGACACCGGGTTTGGGCGGCGAACACGCAATCACGTTTTTTACGCCCGCTACCTTCGCGGTGGTAACACTCATGACGGCTGACGCCACATGAGCGTAACGTCCACCTGGTATGTAGCACCCAGCAGTATTGATCGGAATCAGTCTCTGGCCAGCGATAAGACCCGGCGCAAGTTCCATCTCAAATTCGTTGAGACTTGCCAGCTGCTGCTCAGCGAATTGCTTGACGCGCTGATGTGCAAACTGTATGTCCTCTTTGAGAGAATCATCAAGGTCATGTTCAATCTTGGCGATCTCTTGCGGTGACATGACAATCGGACCTGTCCAGTTGTCCAGATCTCGGGCGTAGTCACGAACAGCCTGCTCACCGCCCTCGCGGATGGTGTCAAGCATCTGTCGAACTATACTGATAACCTTTTCGGATTCGCCGCGATCAATACCGTTCGATCCGCTCTTTCTTTTCTTTACTGTAACAACTGCCATGACAATTCCCTTTATGCACTTCTATAAAGTTTCGTCATCACAAATTCCCGATGCCCTAACGCTTCCGCTGCTGTCAGCCTGCCGTTACAGGTTCGGACCGTCATATCAATCAACCGATCGCCGGCCTCATCCAAAGTCATCTCTCGTCTCAGAATTCCGGAAACATCCAGATCGACATGCTCTCCCATGGTCCGTACTGTTCTCGGGTTGGCGGTCAGCTTGATCACCGGTTCAATCGGGTGACCGATGATATTGCCCTGCCCGGTCGGGAAAATATGAACGACAAACCCGGCCGCCGCCTGCAGAGTCACACACTCGGCTGCAGCCGAAGAGGTGTCCATGAAATACAGACCTCGTCCACTGGAAGGCGTTTCCGCCGGTTTGAGAACATCGATATACGACGTATTCCTGCCAATTTTCTGAAGATTGCCCAACGCTTTCTCCTCAATGGTCGTCAGACCTCCCTCGATATTGCCCTTGGTTGGCTGACTCTCCGAAAGATCGTCGGTCTTATGCGGTTCGATCACCTCGTCCATGTAAGCCTGCCAGGTCGACAGGAACTTGTCACCGATTTGGGCGTCCACCGCCCGATCGCGGCAAAGTAATTCCGCACCTGTCAATTCAGATGTCTCACCAAAACAGTTGGTTACACCCAAGGGATCGAGTTTGTCGATAAGATTGCCAACCGTCGGGTTGGCTCCGATCCCGGACGTCGTATCTGACTCACCGCATTTGTGAGAGATCCACAGATCTTCAGCACCGCACGGTTCGCGCTGCAACTCGGAAGCCCAATGCAGGAATTCCTTCGCCTTTCTTGACGCAGCGGCAATCGTATTGATGTCGCCATTTTGCTCGATGGCAAATCCTTCCACCGGCTTTCCCGTCTTTGCGATTCCATCCACGACGCGCTTGGTCCATCCCGGCTCAATGCCGATGACGATACAGGCGGCTACATTGGGATTGGCTCCGGTTCCGATCAGCGTGCGGAAATGAAGTTCCAGATCCTCACCGAACTGAAGCCTGCCGTAGTGATGCGGCAGTGCCAAGGTACCCTTGATGTTGTTGGCGACCGCTTCTGAAGCCGCGTTCGAAAGATCATCAAGTGGAAGAATTATTACGTGATTCCGAATTCCGATTCGGCCGTTCTCGCGACGATAACCGCGAATTGCACCTGGTTCAATCATTGTTACCACTTTTCTGTTTTTGTGTTATGAACATGTAAATGGGCGCCCTTGCCTATGGCGGCGACCGTTCGACCAATACTGTGGCCGTATTTGATCACGCTGGCCCCCTCATCGAGATCGACCAACGCGATCTTGTGTCCGAGTGGGATGTCATCTTTCGCCTGTACGATTATGGTTTCATCGGTGTCCATAACCCAGCCGGTCAGTGTGTTGCCCGCATTGATGTCCTCGACTACCACGACACCGACAGAATCAACGCTGTCATGTACCAGGAAATCCGGTACGGATGGATTTGTTTGACTTTCATTCATGTGTGTGTCCTTTGAATTTATCGAAAAATCTATTGAAGTATTACGCCAGGGTCCCTCCGGGCACGAACTGCGTCGAGTGCTCGAGGTCATTCATGACATTGGCAATGTAAGGTTTGTTCTCCTCAATTTCTGAGAATTGAAGACCAAGCAACTCATGCGGGAAAACAATCCAGTCATCTGACGCATTGACAAAATAATCCGGGATTCTGTCGGTTTTATTCTTTCCCGGCTTGAACCAGGTCGCCGCGACTCGAATATCCTTTGGAGTATTCTTCCGCGCTTTCTTGCGAATCGTTGCAATCAACGCTTCGATGGTCAGCCCGGTATCAAAAATATCATCCACGATCAGAACGGAGTCCTCATCGGTTATCCGATCGATCAGATAGCCCAGCCCATGAATCCGAATTCTTTCACGACGATGACCGATTGTCTCGTAGAGCGATGTCCGAATCGCGATGTGGTCAGTCTTGACTCCGTAATACGCCAAGAGCTCCTGTATCGTGATTCCGACTGGTGTTCCACCGCGCCACAGCGCAACCAGATAATTGGGGCGATACCCGCTTTTCAGCACACTGGCGGCCAATTTACAGGAGTCTTCAAACAACGCTGAAGCTGTAATGTAAATTTTGTTTTCGGGCTGATAGTTTCCTTTCATCGCCACTATGTAATGACAAAGGAATCGTCGTTGCAGGTCATGTCTGCGCTGATCCGATTCCTCAATAGCTCATCCGAGCTTCCGGTTCGTATACTATACCCTTTTCCAGTGCCATTTACCTGCCATTTCCCTGAAATCTCTTTAGACAAGTCAAAAACAAGAAAAGCCCTGCCGGTATAATA
>JAPPIB010000038.1 GCA_028820695.1 Acidiferrobacterales bacterium
TATACCGGCAGGGCTTTTCTTGTTTTTGACTTGTCTAAAGAGATTTCAGGGTTGTGTGCGACTCAGGGCGGCTTTTTATTCACATCATGAAGTCAGCTCAAACAAAAATCCGCCCTGGCTTGCAGCGGGTCTCAACAAACCATTCCTGTGCAGTTCTATTGTCTGGGAATCTGTCTGGCAATTCCACGGACATTATGCCTTTCCGATAATGCTTTCCAGGTGCTTTTCTTGTCACCGACTGATCATATTGAGTTGCTGACACGCTTGTTCGTCAATTTAGAGGGTACCCAGTCCAGTTTGATGGAATCATCTTCTCGAATTTATCGCTGATTGACGCAAAGTGCACAGAAATGGCTTGGAACATCGACTCAAGCCAACGTCCGTAAAACTCAAGTCAGGCCGCTGCAGCGGTTCAACTACCGAAACTGACTGCATCCTCAGCGACGGGCATCCCCTGCAATCCATCTCGGCACATCCCCGCAATTTCCACATTCTGATATGTTTGTCCGTATCCATCGTCGGGCCGGAAATACACCGGAATGAAATTCGCCATTCTGGATCTTGTCAGCCCGGAAGAAGGCTCAATCACGTTCTCGACCAACACCTTGACCCGGTGACCGACAAAACGACGGAGAGTCTTGCTGCGGATCTCCCGGCTCTCATACCGAAGCAGTTGCGCTCGCTGTTTTCGTATCTCGTGTGGAACTTGCCTTGGTATGCGCGCTGCCGGCGTACCGTCCCGTTCGGAATAGGCGAAGATATGCGGGTAAGAGACTTCAAGCTCATGCAACGCGCGCCGTGTTCGTTCAAAGTCATCATCAGACTCGGTTGGAAATCCGACCATGACATCCGCCGAGATCACCAGGTCCGGACGTGTCCTGTACATCGCCTCGGCTGCGTGGAACACATCCTCGGGAGTGTATCGTCTTTTCATCCGCTTGAGGATGATCGGCGACATGCTCTGCAACGAAAGATGCAGATGCGGGCATACATTGCCAAACTCATCGAATACCGATATCAGATCAGAACTGACATGCGCCGGGTCAATGGAACTCAGGCGGAATCTGAGGTCCGGGTGCCGGGTGGCCAGTTCCCGTAACAGCGACGAAAGCGAAAGTTCCGCGCCCAAACCGGCAGACAGATCGGTTCCGTAGGCTCCGAGATCAATTCCACAGACAACGACTTCGCGAAATCCCTGACGGACATATCGTTCCACTTGTCGGGTAACTGTCGTCGGCAGGACCGATCGGCTGGCACCCCTTGCCTCATGGATAATGCAGAACGTACAGCCGTTATCGCATCCTTGCTGAACCTGGAGATAGGCGCGCGTCCTGGATTCAAATCCGGCCACTGCTTCGATCGGCATTGAGGCTGCACGATCACTGCTGGTTGCGGGTATCGGCTGCCCTGACTTGAGTGTCCGCGAGATGATCTCAGGAATTCTCAGTTTTTCAGTTCCGGGCACGACAAGATCAACACCTTCAATCTCAGCGCATTTTTCCCGTTGCATCTCAGCATAGCAACCGGTAACCACGATGGTTGCATCCGGATTATTCCTGATCGCCCGCCGGATGACCTGACGTGACTGGCGGTCCGCCTCCCTGGTTACGGTACAGGTGTTGATGACACAAAGATCTGCCGGTCCGTCACCGGCCCGATTCCAATCGTCCGACTGTAACTGATGATAGATATACTCAGATTCGAAAAGATTGACCTTGCAACCCAGCGTCTCAATTGAAACCGAAGGTGAATTGGTTTCGTTGGGGACTGTCATCGGATCAGGCGGGCAAACCGGTCGCTTGGCGGGATGTCGTGGAATTCGTTCAGCGCAGATCCGAACCGCAATCCGCCGAAAAGCCGCAACAGTGATTCAGAAGATCGACAAAACCTCAGTCGACCGTAAAACTCTCGCCGCAACCGCACTGTGCGCTGACGTTGGGATTCTGGAACACAAACGATTCGGCAAGTTCCTGTTTCGTGAAATGTATGGTAGTTCCGTCGATCAGTTCGAAACTGTCGGGATCGACATAAACCTGGATTCCCTGACTGCTGAAAACATGATCATCGGCGTTTGCTTCCGACGTGATATCCACCACATAGGCGAATCCAGAGCATCCTGTCTTTCGAACGCCGAAGCGCAAGGCATTGCCGTCTCCCTTGTCCAGGTAGGTACGGATCCGATCTGCTGCGGTTTGTGTCAGTGTAATCGCCATGCTGTGTCCCAGTAGTGACCTGTGCGGTCACATGTGTGTCGATTTTTAGTTTTCAATGCGTGGAATTGTATATCACCCACTGCCAACTGTTCAAATCACTCGGCATCCACGGGTGCGATTGGAAGTCAAGCACGGGTTTGTTGCATTGCTCAGGGCATTTGACGTTCGGTCAAAAAACCATGACGCAGTGCGGGCACCGGCATCTGTCACCTGCGAGGTGATCACCACCTCGCTTTGAGTTCCAGTCCGAGTGCGTCATCCGGTGCCTCATTGTCACCGAGCGTGCGGGTGGCCTTCACCCCAAGATGCAGCTCAGATGCGCCATACCTGCCTGCCTCGTACCTGAGCGTGAGCAAAGCCCGAGTGCCGAGGCAGGCTTTGGATCATACTGTGCCGAGACTTCCGCATTCCAGCGCTTGAGCCCCTTGTCCTCATGAGAGATGACGGTGCGCCCGGAAAGCCCGAGCGACAGTCCCCGCATGCGGGTCTGCAGGGTGAACGATTATGGTCTCCCGTCTCGCAAGCCAAGACCTGACGGCATTTTCCAACTCAGCCATTTTGCTGATGAGATTTTTCGCCTTGCGAGACTGCAAGAGTTCGTCAGCGTCTGCATACAGAGCTTCTTTTGCGGCAATTGACACCTTGGGGTGATTCCATGACTTTCAGACATTGAACCCGCCCTGCATCCAATCCACTTGGAAACTGATCTTCCGTTTTTGCCAAATTGGTCACAATCATGCGGTTTTCAGTCGGATCTGGTCTTGCCCTGCGCTGCTTTCTTGCCGACGGATTTCAGAAAGCCCCTCAAGATATTGACTTCATCCTCAGTCAGTCCGGGCCTTAGGAATATTCGCCGGATTTTTCGTTTTAGGATGTCGCGCGGGTTGCCGGCTATGAATTCAACATTCTCCATGACCTCAAACAGATGTTCGAAGAATCCCTGCACCTGCTTTCGGGTTGCCATTGTGTCTTCCTTCCGTTTCGGTTCAGGGTTGACGGATCCGGCATCGTCGACGAGATTGTCCAGCTGAATGCACCGCAATTCATACAACAGGATCAGGACCGAGCCGGCGAGATTGATCGAGGGTGCGGTGTCACTGACCGGAATCCGTACCAGCACATCGCACTGATCGATCTGGCTGTTGGAAAGACCGGCTCGTTCGGGACCGAAAACCAAGGCCGCCTGACCGCCGTGTTCACTGACTTCGGCGACCTGTGCCATCGCCGCCCGGGGTGACAGGTTCGGCCAGCCAATGGTCCGCAGCCGGGCACTTGTACCGATGACGAATGAACAGTCCGCGATCGCCTCCGCCAGGGACTCGAACTCCTTGGCGCTGGCGAGTATCCCTTCGTTCTTCGCAGACCGTACTCTCGCCTCCTCCACTCGAAAGTCGACCGGGCGTACCATGCACAGGTCGGACACACCCATGTTTCCCATGGCACGGGCAACCGCTCCGATATTGCCCGGATGGGTTGGCTCTACAAGAACGACTCGAACAGTCACCTTGCTGATCAGCCGTGCGATTCGGTCAGCGCAGGATAAAGGGATTCGGCAACTGTGTCGCGGTCGACAACCATACGCTCTTGACCTGCAGATAGTCGCGAATCGCCGCGACGCCGCTTTCGCGTCCAAGTCCGCTTCTCTTCATGCCGCCAAACGGCATCATATAACTGAATGCGCGATAGGTATTGACCCAGACCGTACCGGCCCTGAGCGCCTTGGTGAATCTCATCGCACGACGGATATCCGTCGTCCAGACACCGGCCGCCAGGCCATAGACGACATCGTTGCCGATCCTGATGGCCTCCTCCTCGTCCTTGAACCTGATCACCGACAGTACCGGTCCAAACACTTCTTCCTGCGCAATCCGCATCTCATTGCTGACACCAGTGAAAATAGTGGGCTCGACGAACTGACCGCCTCCGGAACCCGGCACCTGGCAGGGATTGCCGCCGAACACCAGTTGCGCACCTTCCTGCTTGGCAATTTCGATATAGGAAAGCACCTTGTCGAACTGCTGTTTGGTTGTTATGGGACCCACGTGCGTGCCGGCATCCATGGGATCACCCATCCTGGCGGACTTCGCAAGCTCGAGCAGTCGGTCCAGAAACTCGTCGTGGATGCTATCCTGTACCAACAGCCTGGAACCGGCCACACAGGTCTGCCCGGTTGCCGCGAAGATTCCGGAGACCGCGCCCTTGACGGCCATGTCCAGATCGGCATCCTCAAAAACTATGTTGGGAGACTTGCCACCGAGTTCAAGCGACACGTGCTTGATGTTGCGCGCTGCGTTCTCATAGATTTTCTGACCGGAGAGATCTGATCCTGTGAATGTGATCTTGGCGACGTCCGGATGGTCAACAAGTGCGGCACCGACATCAGCTCCGTAGCCGCTGATGACATTGAACACCCCATCTGGGAATCCCGCCTGTCTGACAAGCTCGGCATATTCCAATGTACTGGCGGAAGTGAACTCTGAGGGTTTGACAACAACTGTATTGCCGGCCGCGAGTGCAGGCGCGCATTTCCAAGCGACAAAAAGGAGCGGGGAATTCCAGGCGGTGATTGCAGCGACCACGCCAAGCGGCTCGTACATCGTGTACGAAAAGGCATCCTTCTTGTCGATCGGCATGATCGAACCCTCAATCTTATCGGCGAGACCGCCGAAGTAGTACCACCACTCGGGATGGTACAGCATCTGTGCCTTCATCTCCGAAAACAGCTTGCCGTTGTCCCTGACTTCAAGTTCCGCCAGCCGATCCGCATTGTCGAGAACCAGGTCGCCCAATTTGCGCATCAGCTTGCCTCGCTGACTTGCACTCATCGCAGACCATTCAGGATTCTCAAATGCCCGCTTGGCAGCCCCGACAGCCCGGTTCACGTCATCGATATTTCCTTTGGGGACTCTCGCCCAGATTTCGCCGGAGTACGGATTCTCACTCTCGATCCATTCGCCACTTGATGAGTCCGTATATTGCCCATCGATAAATAACTGATATGTTTGCATTCGTCCTAACCTATTGTCTGATCGATCACGCCGCAGGCTGCACATGATCTTGTACTGAAATCACGCGTACCAAGGTGCCGTGAATCATATAGAATAACTACTCAGTTTGTGTCCCGGATGCTGATCAATAAACCAGTCTGCCTTGGTGTCCGAAAATCACATCCAATCCACGCCGGACTGAAAGCCTTTCATCTTCGCTGAATCTGACGGCCGGGTCTACAGAGAGTGAAAAATTATATTGTATCTGTCAGACTGACCGACGCACACCTGAGCCCAAAATGCATCCACTGGTAAACATCGCCGTCAAGGCCGCGCGACTCGCCGGCAAGACGATCATGCACAAATCGTATCGCGTCGATCAGCTGCGATACAACGCCAAGGGTGCGCGGGACTATGTCAGCGAAGTGGATCTCAAGGCTCAGCAGCAGATTGTGGAAACCATCCGCGAGGCTTATCCCGGTCATGCAATCATCGCCGAGGAACAGTTTTCCGCTCCCGGCAAGAATTACGAATGGATCATTGATCCGCTTGATGGCACTTTCAACTTTCTCAAGGGTGTGCCGCAGTTCTGTGTCTCAATCGCGATACGAAGTCCGAGACAGGTCGAGCACGCAGTGGTCTACGACCCGGTGCACGAAGAACTGTATACAGCATCAAGGGGGTCGGGCGCACAGCTGAATGATCGCAGAGTTCGCGTCAGCAACACCAGCAATCTGGCAGAAACGCTGATTGGAACAGGATTTCCCTTTCGGGATGATGACAACCTGGATCTTTGGACCGCAATATTCCGGCAACTGGCAAAGAAAACTTCAGGAATTCGCCGACCGGGTTCCGCCGCGCTGGATCTGGCCGCGGTCGCTTGTGGACGATTCGATGGTTTCTGGGAGTCCGGGCTGAATCTTTGGGACATCGCGGCAGGCACGCTCCTGGTGCAGGAGTCCGGGGGCATGGTATCGGACTTTATGGGGAACCAGAATTTTCTCGAAACAGGTATGGTAGTCGCAGGCAACTCCCATATTTTTGACGATCTGATCAAAATTGTTCGACAGGAAACACAACTACAGCAAACTGACGCTTGAAGTCCCATCATCAATCACTCCGATGATGCAGCAGTATCTGCGTATAAAGGCAGATTATCCGGACACGCTCCTGTTTTACCGCATGGGCGACTTCTACGAGCTGTTTTACGAAGATGCAGTGCAGGCTGCCAAACTGCTGGACATCACCCTGACCAGTCGCAACAAGAACTCAGAACACCCGATCAAGATGGCTGGTGTGCCCCACCACAGCGTCGATCAATACATTCAGAAACTGATCAAGCTCTCCGTACCGGTGGCAATCTGTGAGCAGGTCGGCAACCCCGCAGCAACCAAGGGAGTCGTCGAACGAAAGGTTGTCCGGGTGGTTACGCCTGGCACCCTGACTGACGAGAAGTTTCTCGACGCGCGGACTGAAAATCTGATCATGGCGGTTCATGAGGTCGACGGCCGACAGGCCATGGCCGTACTTGAAATTTCAAGCGGACGCTTTTGGGCCAAGGACATTGCGGACAGCGATACTGCTCACAGCGAAGTCAATCAGCTTCGACCGGCGGAAATTCTGGTCGCAGACTCAGGCTCGCTGACAGGACAGTTACCCGAAGACCGTGTTCAGGAAGTTCCCGACTGGTATTTCAGTTACGAACGATCCACCGAACTTCTGAAAGCGCAATACGGCGTGGACAAACTTTCGGCATTTGATTGCGATCAGCATCCTATCGCAACCACAGTGGCGGGTGCATTGCTTCAGTACGCCATTGATGTCTACGGCTCCGACCTGCCCCATATTCAGGCACTAAAGTTCGAGACATCGGATGAGTTTCTGATCCTTGACGACTGCAGCTGGCGCAACCTGGAAGTCGAGAGAACCCTGTCAGGCGAAACCAAGAACAGCCTGATCGACCTTTACGACAGGTGCTGCACTGCCATGGGCGCCCGTATGCTTCGACGCTGGTTTCGCAAGCCGGTGCGCGATCGCCTGGAGGTCCAAAGACGACATGTGATCGTCGAGCACCTGCTTGAACGCAACATCTGCGAGCCGTTGCGGACAGACCTCCGGGGGATCGCCGATGTGGAGCGAATCAGCTCCAGGGTTGCGACCAGGTCTGCCCGACC
The DNA here is from genome assembly GCA_028820695.1 of Acidiferrobacterales bacterium. Lineage (NCBI taxonomy): Bacteria > Pseudomonadati > Pseudomonadota > Gammaproteobacteria > Acidiferrobacterales > Acidiferrobacterales bacterium. The sequence continues at coordinate 7,375 of JAPPIB010000038.1, forward strand.
TGTCGATCTGGTCCGATTGAAAGAGTCATTGCAGTACATTCCGGTACTGGTGGAACTCATCGACGCAAAAGACTGCCCGGAGGCGGTCGCACTGTGTGAGGCGATGGACGCCCTTGATGAGATATCGGAACTGATCGCACGGGCGATTCGCGACGAACCCGCTGCAACCATCCGCGACGGCGGTGTGATCCGGCACGGCTACGATGCCGAACTCGACGAGTTGTTCACACTGCGCGAGGACTCCGGACAGCAATTGGCCGAGATGGAGATACACGAACGCAATCGCAGCGGAATCCGCAATCTGAGAATTCAGTACAACCGGGTGCACGGGTACTACATCGAGGTGCCGCGGCAGGCGAGCGATCAGGTGCCAGAGGACTATATCCGACGGCAGACGCTGAAGAACAACGAAAGGTTTACCCTCCCCCGACTCTCCGAGTTCGAATCAACGATACTCGGCACAAAGGAAAAGTCCCTGGCGCGGGAGAAATTGCTTTATGAGCAGTTGCTGGAACACCTCCAGCCATTTGTTTTCAGAATGCAGGGCACAGCTGATTCACTCGCGCAGCTCGACGTACTGTGCAATTTCGCCTACCTGTCCATGACCGATTCGCTGCACAGGCCCACACTGGTGGAAGAACCGGGCATCTCAATTGATGGCGGCCGACATCCGATGGTGGAGGCAACCCAGAAAAATCCGTTTGTACCCAACGGTACTGAACTGGACCAGCAAAATCGCCTGCTGCTGATCACGGGTCCGAACATGGGAGGGAAAAGTACCTATATGCGGCAGACAGCAGTCATTGTTCTTTTGTCCTATACCGGCTGTTATGTTCCCGCACGATCGGCAACAATCGGTCCGATTGATCGGATATTCACGCGCATCGGCGCATCGGACGACCTCAGCGCAGGCAACTCAACGTTCATGGTCGAGATGACCGAAATGGCAACAATACTGCATCGGGCGACCCAGCAAAGCCTCGTGATTGTTGACGAGATCGGTCGCGGCACCAGCACCTTCGATGGATTGGCTCTGGCTTGGGCATGTGCGGACAACCTGCTGACAGATGTGCGGGCGTTGTGCATGTTTTCTACGCACTACTTTGAAATCACCGCACTGGCAGAAAGTTCTCCCGGGGCAAGTAACGTTCACCTTACTGCGGTGCAACACGACGGTAAGATTGTGTTTTTGTATGAAGTCAGACAGGGTGCTGCCAAGCAGAGTTATGGAATCCAGGTCGCGAGACTCGCAGGGGTGCCCAGCAAGGTGGTTTCCATGGCCAGCGAAAGACTTCAGCAACTGACCGAGTCCTCCGGCGATCGGGAACAAAAGTCCGCCACACCGTCACAGATGTCCCTGTTCGATTCCATGGCCCGTGATCTTCCACCGGTGCTGGAGAAGCTGCAACAGATCGATCCGGACGACCTGAGCCCGAAAGAAGCATTGGAAACTCTCTACCTGCTGAAACGGCTCGAGAAGAACTGACAGGCTGGACGCCTGTTGCTGGCCATGACTGTTGAGATTGACGGATATATTTCCCAATAAAGAACCAAGGCGGAAAATATTCAGATATTGAGTCTTGGAATTTGTGATAATTTGGCGCAATTCCTGCGATAAGACCAACAATATCCCTGATCAACCCGAGTCATGACATACATCGTTACTGAATCCTGCATAAAGTGCAAATACACTGACTGTGTGGAAGTGTGTCCGGTGGACTGCTTTCATGAGGGGCCGAACATGCTTGTGATCGACCCGGAAGAGTGCATTGATTGCAGTCTTTGCGAGCCAGAGTGTCCGGTCACTGCGATCTATGCGGAAGACGATGTGCCTGATGACCAGATGGACTTTCTGGAACTGAACGCTGAACTCAGCCTGATCTGGCCCGTCATCTCAAGTATCATCGAGGCACCACCGGATGCGGCTGAGTGGGAAGATGTCAAGGAAAAACGTCAATATCTGGAACGCTGAAAGATCAATTCCTCCTGGCTGAAACACCGGGAAGTCGAACGATGAGTGAGATCACCCAAAAAATCGCGGCAACCCTCTGGGCGCTTGGAACTGCGGGGGAAACGATTCCGTCCTTGCCGCAAGACTCAAGACCCCAATCTGAGGAACAGGGTCGCGAAGCCCAGCTTTTCTATCCCGGATTGGCCAACGACACCATCGGCGGATGGAAAATCGCCGCGACCAGTGCCGGTGGGCAGAAGCACATCGGAGTGAGCGGTCCGCTGGAAGGACCATATCTGTCCTCACACATCTATGGGCCGGAAGCGGTCGTGTCGATGACGGGCAACCACATGGCTGTCGCCGAAACGGAGTTTGCCTTCAAGTTCGCCCATGATCTGCCAAGCCGAAGTGAGCCGTACGACGTCGGGGAAGTTCTCGATGCGGTTGCAAGCCTTCATCCCAGCGTTGAGTTTCCGGATTCCAGGATCGGCGATTTCGCCAACGCAGGTGCTGCGGCATTGCTGGCTGACTGTGCCTGCTCTCGAGACTGGGTAATCGGACCTGCCACCGCGGTGGACTGGCGCGGAATGAATCTCGCACAGTCGCCGGCAAAGCTGATCATCGACGGTGAGGTCGCGGCAGAGGGTACCGGCGCCGATGCGCTCGGCGACCCACTTGCTGCGTTACAGTGGGTGGTGAACAGACTTTCCTCAAGAGGTATTGCGATCATGGCAGGGCAGGCGATCACGACCGGTGTATGCGGGCTGCCGAAGCCGATACGCGCGGGCAATCGAGTCACCGCGGATCTTGGCGTTTTCGGTACGGTATCAGCGCAGCTTGTCGACTGATCCGACGCCTGCGCAATGTGCGATGGATTCGTATTGCGCCCCCTGACTGTCCAAAACCGAACGAACCAGATCGACACGACTTACCGACCAACGCATTGGCTTGATTGGCTGATACAGTTTCCTGCGCACCTTGCGGGCCAAGGTAATATGCGGCACGAAGTTTCTCGATTTTCGACTGCCATCAGGCAGCCCTCCCCGTATTTTCGCAACCAGATCATCAAGCTGCTGACAGGGGTTTTCGGATCCTACCCACGCCACTTCGTTGCGCGGCCAAGATCCGACACAGTCAAATTCGATTGCAAAGGGAGGGAATCGAAGATCGCGTACAAACTGCCTTGCCGGTTCCACCTCTGCGGGCGGAACTTCGCCCAGAAACTGCAGTGTGATATGGAGATTGCGGGCTGGTACGAGTCGACCCAGTGTGGACAGTCCGAATTCGGTCTGAATGTCGACGAGCTGCTCGCGCACTTCATGATCCGGCCACAATGCGACGAAGAGTCGTTGCATCTCGGACTTATTCATGTGATTCGAGAAACCGGATCAACCCCTGCAATGCCTGCTCGACCGAAGACTCGCGGACCGCGCGACGATTGCCCTGAAGTCTGTGACGGACTGCGTTCGAATGACCATCGCGGCTTGCCCAGGCGATCCAGACCGTACCCACCGGCTTTTCAGCGCTTCCGCCGTCGGGGCCCGCAATACCAGTGACCGAGACAGCAACATCGGCACGGCTGGAGCGGATGCCGCCGATCGCCATCTGTTGTGCGACTTCACCACTCACGGCACCATGTTGCGCCAGTGTTTGTGCCTGCACCCCCACCAGTTCCTGCTTTGCGTCGTTGCTGTAGGTGACAAATCCACGTTCGAACCAGGTTGAGCTGCCTGCAATATCTGTCATTGCCTGTGCAATCCAGCCACCGGTACACGATTCGACGGTCGCAACTTTGAGTTTTCTGTCTCGCAGAGCTGCGCCGGCTTCAGCGGCCAAGCGGTGAATTTCTCTGCTCATGGCTGATCATCGAGTTATGGCTGTGGAAAGTATCCGGCATTGTCCTTGAATGCAATCCTGTCGGTGATCAGCTCACCTTCCGCCAATGTCGACTCGGAAGGTACGTCAAGCTTCTCTCCGTACGCCATCACAATCAGTCGGCGTTCGATTTGATCAATCAGAGTTTCCCGGACGAACTGTTCGAATTCCTGTCGCTTCAGGTTCTCAAGCGCCGCGACCAGTTCCTGATCATGGTTGAAATCAAAATCCTTTCGATCCAACGCATGCCAGTAACGGAGTGAACGTTCACTCAGTGTGGTGTCCTTGGCCTCAACCCGGCGGATCACGCCGGTTCGATAGGCTTCAAACTCCTCTTGCGAAAGATCCGTAACGCGCGAATCAAACTGGGCGAGAAACGATGAGATCGCCGCCTCCATCTGTTGCGGAGTGTTATCCGGTGACTGAATGGTGAAAATCAGCCCGGGCACCTCTCCAACTGGAACGACATCCGAAAACACCACATAGCCCAACTGCTGAATGGTGCGCAGCTGCGAAAAGAACGGCGTCTGAATCACGCTGCCAAGCAGCATGAAGTTGGCAACTTCGTGCACCGACCGATCCGAACCCTGCAGATAGACGATAATCGCCGAGTCGCTGTTCTCAATCTGGAACTGGTGGATATAGGGCCCGCCATCCGACGGCATTTTCAGAATTCGGCTTTTATCGACTTTGGTGACCTGTGCCCCGTCCAGTACTTCGGAAGTTATGATCCGACCCATCTGCTCAGCGGTTTCGCTGAGCACATTGCCATGTGACAGGGCGACCAAGTCAATCCTGTCCAAAACACTGTTCGAGAACGTTTGAAGATCGTCCAATGTCACCCGGTTCAGTACCGCAAGTTCCTGCTCATCGGTCCAACTCGGTTCAACAATGTATGAGTAGAATTCCGAGATGGCCCGCCGGTAGGCGCTGTCGCGTCGTGAGTTCTCTATGTCCCGGATCATGGTCGTTCGATGATTCTCGAACACTTCCGGATCGAATTCCGGATTCCTAACCACACGTACGATTTCCGCCAGCAGATCTGATTGCTTGTCATCGTAACCGGAAATTCGAATGCTGAATCCGCGCTGGTGCGTATACAGACTGTAATCAAGGCCAGCAATCGCCGCCGCGTACGTGAACTCAGTCAGCTGTTCATTGATCGCACTGACGAAAAGTGACATTAGAATGGAATCCTCCACGCTTCGCTTGGTCAGAGGTGTACGGAAGGTGACAAAGAAACTGGCACGCGGTACATCAAACGACGTGTCTGTCTGATGCCAAAGCTCGAAACCGGACTGCTCCAGAATTTTCTCTGGCATCTCCTGATTTTCAGCGATCTTCAAGTCGAGATTCTCGGGCAGGAATCTGTTGCGGGTCGGCAGCCAGTCAGCAGAATCCGCAATGTCACCATTCCATGACTCGACGAGTTCGCGCTGCAAGCCTGCAAACGAGAATTCGGTCCCGACATAGGGTGTCGCCTGGTCGGTGTGTGCGTCGTCGGACGACAGCACGACCAGAACATTCTGTGGTGTCATGCGGTCCAGGACATCGACAATCAGATCCGGGGCGAATCGCTCCACCAGATAGAACGCCGGAAGAATTTCATTAGGGGGGTACTTGTGCAACCTGCTTGCCAGACTGGTCACGAAGTCCCGCGGGCTGTCGACCTCACTGAAACGAAAACTGATTTCGTTGCTGGTCTGGATCTCCCGAAACCGCCATTCATTGATACCGCGCAACCTGACTTCCCGAACGTATTGAAAGACATATGCGCCGACTTTCTCCCAATTCTTGTAGCCGTCGGGTGTCAGTGATATTCGTACGGAAATGGCATGAGTGGTCAAGCCGATATCGGATGCGCTTGCAAACAGGCCGTCTGCCCAACCCTGATCTTTGAGTTGCGAGAGCAGACTCCCCGCGCTCTCATGTCCCAGGAGATGCGCAATATACGATTCGGGGCTTTCGCGCCAGTGTGGTTCGAGCGAGGGAACCGGAAACATAAAGTCGAGGGAGGGGTTGTTCTTCAGCGTCTTGATCTGGAGCAAGGCCGGCAGGACATCCGGCTCGAAAAGCGGTTGGGAAGCATGCAATGCCTCGGCATCGGTGTCCCTGACGTCGGAAAACATGCTCACTACCAGGTCTTCCAGCTCATCAAGCGGCTCGCGGCCTAAAACCACGAGGTTCATCAGATTGGCACTGTAGCGACGGTTATAGAAATCAATCAGTTCGGGGCCCAGATCGCCCTGCAGAGTCTCCGCCGTGCCGGTAAAGAATCCCCAAGAGGGATGCTCTGGATTGAAATTCGCCGTCAGCGCCGCCCAGCGTCTCACTGAGTCGCGCTGGGTACGCATCTCAAACTCCGCGTCAACAACGGCCCGCTCTCTTCCCAACTGTTCTTCCGGAAACAGGGGCGAGATGAAAAACTGGGCGAATCGATCCAGTGCCGGTGCGAAGAATTCAGGTTTGATACTGAAGTTGTAGTTGGTGATATCTATCGCGGTGTATGCATTGGTCATGCCGCCATGCTGTTCGATAAATTTTCGATAGCCATCGAGTTCGGGATATTTCTCGGTTCCCAGAAACAGCATGTGCTCAAGATAGTGAGCCATGCCCTCGCGACCTTCAGGGTCGTCCTGACCACCTACCTGGACGGCAAGTGCGGCAGCGGATTCATCTGTTTCGGAGTCGGAGATCAGCAATACCTGCAGTCGATTGTCAAGTTCAATTGGCCGGTATTCCCTGTGATCATTCGGGCTTTTCCTGAACTCGGCGTGAACCGCGAGCGGGAAAACAGCGATAAAGAGAACAAGACGAAGAAAGACAGGTGAAAGTTTCATAGATTCCAGTTTCCGGTTCGTTCCTGATGTGAAGGCGTAACTCCGAGAATGTCAGCAAAGTGAACTTGTCAAACGTCGTTGAGACAAGATCACCGAGGTGATCGGTTGTTCATCAAAAGAATACACCACTGTCCCGTTGATATTCAAAACGAGGGGTGCAACCAATCGATAATGTCAGTATAAAACGCAATCGTCACAACCCGTCAATCACCCCGCCACAGCCCACTGTCAATTCGGTATTTGCAAACAAGGTATCAGAGTCTTCTCAAAGGTCATGAATCACCTCCCCTGGTCACGAATCAACCGATGCGTACAACGCGATCAGGGCAATCGCAAGGTTCGATTATTTCTGAGTTCACAACAACAGTGCTGAATAGCGATCTCACAGCTTACGCAACGATCATTTCTACGGGAAAAAGAAAACTGTCTGTGCGCCCATGGTGAGAAATTGTACCATCTCGGTTTGCCCAATGGCATTTCGGAAAGTGACTTGATGGCAGGAGCGACGGGCTGGATTGCTACGGCGGAAGTTGTATTTTGTGGTGGCTTGCGATGAATCTGCAGGCATTTTCATCGCGCCATACCTGCGTGCAAATTGAACGAAGCCGCGGTGCGGTCTGTTCGCCATCCGAAAGTGCCAAACCGCAGATTTGGGTGCCCGCCATTATCACTGCACGCACTGCGATGTCGCCCATGTGCTCTACAACTCGTGCCGCAATCGCCACTGTCCGCAGTGCCAGGGCAAGGTTGCCCAACAGTGGCTTGAGAAGCAAAGTGCAAAAGACTTCAACTGCCAACGACCCTTAACGCTCAAGCCCGATAAGTTCGAGATAATTCTCAGGGTGAATGACTTGGAAGGAACTCTCGGGATACGCCTCGCGCATGCGCCACTCCACATAGCAGGCAAGCGTGCACAGGAATATGTGGGCCCGCACCCGGTCCTCGGTACGATGATGAACCGGACGAACCTTCAGGTTCCCCGTCAGGATGGTGCGAAAGGCACGTTCGACCTGACACAGACGCTTGTAGTGGCGGATACACCGGGCATCAATCCGGTGCGACCGGATCACCCGTGTAAAACGCCGCCGTATGCTGTGCCGCTGTGCGCGCTGCGTCGGGGTCCGTTCCTGCCGCTTCGGCCGCCCGGCCCCACGCCGCACAACTTCCGACGATGAGTGCCTTTCCGTCACGAGTCGTGTGGAACGTTGCTTCGTCCAGCTTAGGTTCGGTCGGCTGCGACAAATGCAGATCCAACCCCAGCAAGCCCATCTCCCAACCTACTCCGACGGCACCGGGACCAAACTTGTGCCAGTGGTCGGATTCCAGCACAGTGTGCGTAATCGCAAGGCGCGAACGGCCGGTACCATCACTGCACAGACGCGCCTCCACCCAGCTCACGTCATCGCCGAACTCCCACGTCAGTTTGAGATATGAGGGAGGCTCGCAGCGCCTAATCGTGCCGCTTGCGTTTCCCTCCAGTTGGTAACGACCGCCGAGTTCGAGCCGGCCGCTAACAGGCAGGAACCAGCGTGGGATTCGTTCCGCGGTTGTCACGGCGTCCCAGAGATCCTCCACTGTCGTCGCGTAGCTGCGAACGAGGGTGACCGCGCAAGCGGATTGGCCATCGCGCTCTAGGGATGACACTGTGCGTTCCATAGCGCCTAGGTGACGTTCAACATTCAACATCATGAATTCTCCGCTTGTGCACATGACTCAGCGCCACTTCCGATGAAAAGCCCTCATAAGTTGCGGTGCCGAATACTCAGAATTTCCAACTAAACGGTCAATTTGTGGAATGATTGGCGTCCCCACGGGGATTCGAACCCCGGTCGCCAGCGTGAAAGGCTGGTGTCCTAGACCTGACTAGACGATGGGGACGGACGCTTACAGCAAGAATGCGGATTATATCGATTTCGGCGAATCTGGTTGTAACTGATTCGCACTCCTGGAAGGTTGTCAGTATCCGTATGAAACTGAGGCAGTTCATTATAAATCAGGTTGTAACGCCATATCTGAAATGTTCACCACCCCCCTGAAATCTCTTTAGACAAGTCAAAAACAAGAAAAGCCCTGCCGGTAT
>JAPPIB010000039.1 GCA_028820695.1 Acidiferrobacterales bacterium
CCTGCCTTAGCCTATGCCTCATTTTAAAGAAATTGAAATATTTAGACGCACACCCCCGGCGATTCATTAACTTGATTTCGTTTTGGTCAACGGCATAGACCTGGATGACGTTCTTTGCTAAATCCACGCCAACTCGGTGAATATCGGTTATATTGACTTTTGATTTCATGATTTGGATACTCCTTTTGGTAACTTTCGCTGGAATTTCCAGCTTGGCACTTATGATGCCGTATTTCTTGTCGAAGGGGTGTCCATTTCATTAATTGTGCGCCGTGTCTACAGTCCATTGATATCTGTTGATTCGCCTTATCTTCCCAGCTGTAGCCGTGACACTTACTCGTTGAGGTGACCCCAAAGGTAATCTCGATAATGTCTAATCTCCTGAACCCCACCTGTCCAATAGGTGTAGAGATATAGTAGTTACGAGGTAAAGATGAAGCAAACTGGCAGAAAAATGAGCGGAAACCGGAACAATTCTGAGAATCATTCGGAACAAGATAGAAAATTGCATGTTGCGTTCGTAATTGACAGTATGGATGGGGGAGGTGCTGAACTGTCAGTCCTAACGGTTATTGATTCATTGTTACATAAGAACCACAAGATTGATCTGGTTTTGTTTAAATTCCGTGGCAAACGATTGTCACAAATTCCAGATGGTGTTAATCTTTTTGTTCTAGGCCAAGAATTTCAGCAAGGTCATCAGAACGAGCGATGTTCCATTCCGATAGATGAAATTCACTGGATACGACTACCAACTGGCTTTAAGGAAACGATCAATGGCCTGCTCAGTTATTTTCGTTCATTGAAAATAAAGAAGAAATTTTTACCACCGCGTCGCAGGCATTTTTATCGGGTTCATTCTATGAGCGAATACCTAAAGTCTCAAACGCCCAACCTAATTGTTGCAAATTCATTTCCCTCATGCAATATCAGTGTTCTTGGTCGAAAGCTTTCGTTCACAGACGTCCCTGTGGTCTGTTCAATTCGTATTGATTGCCTTCATTCCCTGGACAGAAAGAATCGAATTTACTTCAATTCACTCATAAGTTACGTTCAGAAAATACATTCAATTTCCCAAGGGTTGACCGATTCCGTAGAAAAATACATGGAGGCCAACAATTTACAGGCTGGGCAGAAAGGTATTACCACAATCTACAACGGCTTTAACGTGGAAAGAATATTGTCGCTTTCTGGACTGCCGGTTCAGCATGACTGGTTTACGGGGGGGGGACAGTTTAGTGATGACGTAAAAACGATCTTGGCGGTAGGAAGACTGCATTATCAGAAAAACTTTGAGTTGTTGATCAACGCATTTTCAATCGTTTTAAAGGAATCGGATACCAGACTGATTATTCTTGGCCAAGGGGAACGCAGGGGAAAATTGGAGAACTTGGTGCAAGAATTGAACATCAGGCATGCTGTATCCATGCCGGGGTGGGTAGACAATCCTTACGCGTTCATGGCAAGAGCGAATCTCTTTGTTTCAACTTCCAATACTGAAGGGTTTCATAGAGGGATAGCCGAAGCAGTGATATGTGGTTGTCCGGTGGTGAGTACGGATTGTCCGAGCGGTCCAAGCGAAATTCTGGAAGGCGGAATATGGGGGCGCCTTACACCGGTTAATGATCAGGACGCGCTTGTGACAGCGATCTTGGAATCCCTGAATACGGAAACTGATCGTGGTGCACTACAGGTCCGAGGAAAAAAATTTGATATAAATTCCATTATTCAAGACTATGAGGAGCTTTTTCATGCAGTGGTCGATGAATTCAAATCAAACCCGTAGCGTTGCGACCTAGAAAAGAATGATCACATTGGGAAGCCGAATCGCTAGTACTGTCTTGGAGTATCTAGCTCAACGCTCAAGTTGCGTGTGCTCCTCGATAATGGATTCGGAGGACTTGTGTATGGTGTTTTGCCATAATGACTGTTCCTCGTAGAGAAATTTCGTTGTCGCAAGATGTCTCGTCATCCTGAATCGTTGGACACGAATACACTGCATGTATCGGTGATGATTCGCAGTCTAGAACGCGGCGGTGCTGAAGTCGCCCTGCTTACACTTATTGAGGGATTGTTGTCCAGAGGTCATCGGGTTGATCTTGTCTTGATTGAGTTTCAGGGGGTAAGGCTCCAACAGATTCCGAAGGCTGTGAACTTATTCGTGCTCGACCCAAAGTATCAAAAAAGGTTCGAATCAGTACCGTGTTCCTTGTCTGCAGACGAAATCAAATGGATAAAACCACCATTGGGGTTTAGGGAAACGGCTAAAGCACTTTCCAGTTACCTGGGATTGCTTAGTTTGGATGATTCTGTTCGACTCGCTCCCAGAAGGCGGCATATTAAACCCGTGCTAGCTTTGAGGGATTATTTGACAGCGGAGCAACCTGATCTCATCTATGCGAGTTTACCACGTTCGTGTTACATCAGTATCCTTGCCAGACGTCTGTCGCTGGTAAGGCTACCGGTCATATGGTCACTTCACAGTGACAATATTGACAAGTATTCGAATAGGGACAGGAAGTATTTTGAGAAGCTTATTGGATATGCAGACAGAATACACACTTGTTCCAAAGGAGTTGCCGAGTCGGTGACCAAATATACCGGTTCGAACAAACTGCCAAAATCTAAATGCATAAGAGTCACGGCAATTTACAACGCATTCAATGCGGAACGTATACTATCGCTCTCAACAAATCCGAATTCACATAGATGGTCCGCAGCGTGTACAAATGAAACGAAGGATGATTCCAGTAAGTTAATTTTGTCGGCAGGGAGACTGGGTTCGGTCAAGAATTTTGCGTTGCTGATCAGAGCATTCTCACTTGCTCTGAAGAGTATCGAGGCAAAGTTGGTAATTCTCGGTGAGGGCACAGAGAGGGAAAATCTGGAGAATCTGGCACGTAAACTGAATGTTGATCACGCGCTGTCCATGCCTGGACATGTGGACAATCCTTATTCATTCATGGCGAGAGCGGACTTATTTGTTCTGTCATCCGACTATGAAGGAATGCCCATGGTACTTGGCGAGGCTTTGCTTTGCGGTTGTCCTATAGTGAGCACCGACTGCCCGAGCGGGCCGAGTGAATTTTTAGTTGATGGTCAATGGGGTCGGCTGGTTCCAGTTGGTGACGAGTCGGCGATGGCGGATGCGATCGTCGCGAGCTTGATGGAGTCGCCGAATCGGCTAGAAATGAAAAGAAGGGGAATGGACTTTGATGTGAACCATCTGATTCCGCTGTACGAAACGATGTTTCGTGAGGTTGTGGACGAATATCGAGGCCAGGTGTAGGTGTTTGTAGGAACAAAAGAGTTCTTGACAAATGAGATGTGAACCATAAGTTACCTGATGCGAACTCAGCATTCCTGAAGCAGTGTAATCACAATGACTCATCCGTGTCAGAGTCCAAGGCAAAGAAATTGCCTGGCTCAAGTGATCAACTATGTGAAGTTCGACACCTCAACATAAACGAACTACGAAAATAATTGATGTCAGCCAAATTTACCTTAAATGAACGGTGAGAATTCGAATGAATGAAGTGTGTAGTGATAAATCTTGAGCGCGCCGACGAACGACGGAAACGTATTAGCGAACGGTTTGAGAATCTCGGAATCGAGTTTGATTTCTTTACCGGTATAGACGGGCACAAGTTGCCAAATGAAGATTACTTCAAGTACGGTGACCGGCAATCCGGCTTAATCAACTGGAAGCATCCGAACGTACCGGGTATGCTGGGATGCTTTATCAGTCACAGGCTAGTCTGGCTGAACGCGATTTATGAAGGGTTGGATCTGATAGCAGTTTTTGAGGATGACGTGACGCTTGACTCTAATCTTGGACAGGTGTTGAACGCTGTAGAGTCCGGATTGGAAGCGATTCCGGACTTCGACATTATCTTTTTGGATAATCGGCGTCCTGACAGGCAGTTCATATCTCTGGCTACTATCGATCAAATTCATTCGGTTGGTTTGGTAAGGTACGGCAATCTGGGTACCAGTGGATATATCATCACCCGCACTGCCATGCAGCATTTAGTGAAAAAGTTTCCTCGCATGCCAGTTGCGGTCGATCAGTTGATACGTGCTGGATGGAAAAACGGTTTGCAGACATTTACGCTCAATACGCAAGTTGTGTTTCATGGCGTAAGGTTTGTCAATCATGGTTCTTACGTCTATTCCCCCATCAGAATGAAACGTACCTGGAAGCAAAAATTCCACTATTTACTTGAGTTCAGTATCCCGAAACGAGTGTCATATTTTCGCCGTGCGAATGGTTTCAGTCACTCGTGAAAGTTTCACAGACAACTCGGCAAACAAATCAGAAACTAAGACAATCAGCCAACATTACGATCATGCTAGCAGGAGGATGTTGGATATTGAAGGCATTGAACTGACAACTGCATTCCTCTATTGACCAGTACTGGCAGTTCCAGAAACCAAGCCTGTCAGATAAAGCGATGAGTCATTCGTAGAATTCCCAGAACAGGTTGAATGTCAAACTCGAGCAACGGTCCTAGCAGAATCAATCGAAGAGAATGACGGGGCATTTTCGATGTTGTTCAGATTACTACTCGGAAATTTCGAAGATAAGCCATAACCTCATCACAATTGGAATCTACCGACGCAAAGTCATCGGGCTTACCAAAATTACTCAAGTCAAAAGATTGAACTTCACCCCGCGCGTATCTTTTCTTTCTATAGTCTGAGCTGTTAGGATTCAACTGTTCGATTGTTCGCGTAATCCGTCGCAGAATTCTGGATTCAGCTGGATTCTTTCTTGTTGACAGCACTTTGGAAGAACTGTTGGTTTTATCCTGCGATGATCGCCGGAAAAAGCATAGATGAAGGCATCTGAAATCCGCAGCATCCCAGACTGTCTCTTTGGAAAAACTGTAGGTTTGCTGCTTGGAGTACCCATCCCGAAATTCCAGTCCCTTGCCATGCAGTCTTTCTCGTTTCCGCCACTTTGACTGCCAGTTTTCAATTGCATTGAAGTTGTACAGTTTCAGACCTGCCTTGGCAGGCGGTGATGGATAGCCACGTACCACGCAACCATTGAAATCAAATTCGGTGACATGCAGATATCTGCTCGCCACGCTCCAAAGATGATCAAACTCACCCAACTGGATTCGGGTACGCATTCGTTGCAGTCCGATCGGATCGTGGATCTCATCACCGTCGATTCCGAGTACCCAGGTCGAAGTGCCAAAATACTTTTCCAGATATTTTTGGGTGTTGTTGGCGTTCCTGACCTCGATCACATTGATGTGATCGTGGATGCTGGCGATATTGTCAACGACTTCTCGAGTTCGGTCGGTGGAGAGATTATCCAGCACAATGATCTCATCACAGAAATTCACCGCATTCATCAGTGACCAGGCAATGAAATACTCTTCATTCCTGACCAGGAAAACACCAACTATCCGATTCATGAGTCAAGAGCCATCTGATTTGTGCTGATCAATGCAGTTTTGGAACACTCCGATGAGTTTCGGAACGACCACGTCAGCGGTGTAGCATTCCTTATAGATATCCAAGGCGACACAAGCGCGCTGAAATGTCGCTTCGGTATCTTGCATCGCCACCTGTATTCCCTGGCTGAGTGCCTTTCCCGACTTGGAATCGACTAGAACAGCACTGGAATCATCAAGGATTTCCAAGGGTCCGTTTGTTTTTGTTGCGACGATAGGTAGACCCGAAGCCATCGCTTCGAGAAGAACGACCCCGAACGTCTCGCTAATCGAGGACAAGATGAATAAATCTGATGACTTCATTAATGGCATCACGTCATCCGATGCTCCAATGAATTGAACAGTGTTTTCCAGTCCCAACGTATTTCGCTGCCGAGTCAGGCTTGTCATTTCAGGTCCGTCCCCTGCAATCGTCAACTGAAGCTCGTAACCACTGGCAACTAGATCACGCACGGCGTCAAGAAGATAGTTGTACCCTTTGTCTGCATGCAGTCTCCCGGCGGAGAATAACTTCCAAATCGGAGATTTTTTCTCAGGATGTTCAACAGGATCAATTGAAGCGAATAAAGGAATCACTTCGGAAAAATTCGGATTGATCAGATCGACATGGTATTCAATGTTTGCCTGGGATCTTGTGTGCGGGATCAGCATATCCACTCCCTTATAGTACTTCTGTTTGAGGCTCGCCTGCACCAGCGATACCTGAGGCCAGTGGCTATTGTCTGCTGATTTCACCTTATTGGCGAAAAGTGTAGAGCGTTGTCCGTGTGAGACCACAATATCCGGATCGAACTGATTCAGGATACGCCGAAACTGTCTGATAGTCGACCAGTCATAATTACCGAATCGATTGCTGACAGTAGCGAGTTTGAGGTTGCCGGCGTGATCTGACATGACCTTGAACAGCCATCCATCGATTCGCACTACTGCGAGTATGGAATGGCCACGCTTGGACATTTCGATACAGCAGTCTCGAAAGAAAGATTGCACACCGCCCCAGCCGTTACCGATCATCAAATGAGCGATTTTCATGCTGCTACGTTAAGGGCTGCCAGATAATCTACCGCTTCGCATAGGCAAACTGTGACTTCAAGGGGAAAGTACGAAGTAGTTGAACTGCTTGCGGTATCAGAACGAGCATGAATAACCAGGCATTATACAGTGCGAGGCGATGCGTAATTCCAGGCACTATTGAGCGACAATCAATTTGTTTCGGAGTTCGGAATGACCTTGATTTTCGTTTTGCAACTTGTCTATTTTTCGAAATTCCATGCTCGATTCCTTGCTAATGGTCGAATAAATATCACATCTGATGTATTATTAGCATGTTTAGTATATTACTATCACTAATGATATTATGAAAATCAATAAATTTACGCCGGAAACTGACATTCTCAAGGAATTTGGCAAACGTCTCGCGAGAATCCGCAAGGCGCAAGGTTACACGCAAACCGAATTAGCGCAAGAGGCTGGAATCGGCGTTGCCACCATCCGCCGGATCGAAGGTGGACAGGTCAGCCAGCTTGAGACATGGCTGAAACTTTTCAAGGCATTGGACATGTCGTCAAATGTTGATGCGCTGCTGCCAGAGACATTCAATTCTCCCATGGCTGAAGCCCTCGCCGGAAAATCCCGGAAGCGTAAGAATCCCTCTTCCCCTTCCGGCATCATGTGGGGAGATGAAACTGGATGAGCACAGCGACTGTCAAACTTTGGGGCACCACAATCGGATACGTCTCAATGGATCACACGGAACGGCATGCACGGTTTGAATATGACCCGGCATTTGTCAATTTCGGCATAGAGCCAGCCCCGCTGTGGATGCCGCTTCGCAAAGGTCGTATTTATCAGTTTCAAGACCTGCACTCCAGATCATTTCATGGTTTGCCCGGAATGATTGCGGACAGTCTGCCGGACAAGTACGGCAATCGGCTCATTGATGTCTGGCTTGCCCAAACCGGAAGGCAACCAACACAATTCAATGCTGTAGATCGCCTCTGTTACACCGGAACGCGCGGTATGGGAGCACTGGAATATGAACCTTCTACCGGAAGTGATATATCAACGGACAAACGACTCGAGATCGACCAACTGGTCGAACTTGCCTCAATTGCCTTTGCCGACAGGGAGGCACTCAAAACCAAACTCTCACCCGGAAATGAACAGAGCGCGTTACTCGACATTCTGAGTGTGGGGACATCGGCGGGTGGTGCCCGCGCCAAGGCTGTCATTGCTTACAATCCGGAGACTAAAGAAGTCCGGTCGGGGCAGGTAGATCTGCCGCCCGATTCTGAGCATTGGTTGATTAAATTTGACGGCGTTGCCTTCAGTGGAGATTGGGGCGTGGCGGACCCGTCCGGCTACGGTCTGCTGGAGTATAGTTATCATCTGATGGCAAAGGCTTGCGGTATCGACATGATGGACAGTCGTATATTCAGCGAGAATGGCCGCAACCACTTTATGACAAGACGCTTTGACCGCAATGAGCGCGGCGGTAAAGACTATGTCCAGACTTTTGCGGCAGTCGCACATTTTGATTACTATGAAAGTGGCGTCTATTCTTATGAGCAACTGTTCATGACAATGCGCCAGTTGAACATGTCACAGAATGCTATTGAAGAGCAATTCCGTCGTGTTATCTTCAATGTGGTCGGTTGCAATCAGGACGACCATGTGAAGAATTTTGGCTTCAGGATGGATCGTCAGGGTCATTGGGACCTTGCACCGGCCTATGATCTCTGTCACGCCGAAGGCAGTGATTTCACAAGATTCCACCAGTTAAGCATAAACGGCAAGACAAGTGGCTTCACCATACGGGATCTGAAGCATCTTGCCAAATATGCCCGCCTGCCGCGCAATCGCGAAAAGTACGTCCTGGAACGGACAGTCGATGCGTTCTCAACTTGGCACCAGACGGCAAAAGAGCTCGAAATTTCCAGGGTGCTGCAGGATCACGTGTTGCGCACACTGCGCTTGTCCTGGATATAAGTCATCATCGCTGTTAATGTCGATTGATATTCTCAACTGAACTAAGCTGCGTTCCGCAGCAGTTTTTCATACCCTGCCTATTTCTTCGGT
>JAPPIB010000040.1 GCA_028820695.1 Acidiferrobacterales bacterium
CCAGAATCGGGCTGTTGATGCGAAAATAATGCTCTAACGCGATTTCAGGGTAGACCATATCTGCCGGTATTGTTCGAGAGATTGCCAACCGCCCGTTTGTTCAGGCTTGTGGATTCAATGTCCTGATTCCACTTCATTGTCGTGCACGGCAAAACAGTAGAATATGCATACGACTCCAACACCGATACCGTCATAGGGAAAGGAAAATATGTACCCAATCTACGCACTGTGGTCACATCCACGATCAATGTCCACTGCTGTCGAACGGATAATGCGCGAGCGCGGAGATCTGACGTGTTTTCACGAGCCGTTCATTTACGATTACTATGTCAACAGAAAAGCGCGTGTGATCCCGCATTTCGACGTGCAGGAAGACCATCCCGTAAAGTACGAAGATGTACGGGATCTGATACTCAGGCAAGCCGAGTCCGCTCCTGTATTCTTCAAGGACATGAGTTATTACGTCGTTCCTCACATACTGGAAGACACAGCATTCAACGAGCGCCTCGTCAACTGCTTTTTGATCTGCAACCCCATCGCCTCCATACTGTCTTACTTTGAGCTGGACCCTGAGGTCACCTGTGATGAAATCGGACTGGAGGCTCAGTACCAGCACTATCTTGGCCTTTGCTCATCCTGCAAGTGTGTAATTGTAGAGGCTGAAAGAATCCGGGAGGATGCAAAGCGAGTGATGGGTGCCATGTGGAGTGAAGTTGGTCTGTCTTATGTCGACGATGCATTCGAATGGGGTGACCAACTTCCGGAAGACTGGAAGCAGGTCGAAGGGTGGCATGGCGACGTAGTCGCCTCACGAGGAATTCTTCCAATAACGCCTGAAGAGGCGGACGCGAAAAATGAGATGTTTTTGGATCTGAGTCAGAAGTATCCAAGTATGCAGAAGTATTATGAGCATCACTTGCCGTTTTACGAATCTCTCCGGGAAAAATCCTTGAATGTCTGACTCGAGGTCTTTTCGCAATCAAGTTTGTCACATCAGGTGAACTGCCCCGGAAATGCATCACAATCCCCTGCCAAGACTGGATTCGCACGCTCAGATCCGAGAGTGCCTCCAACCCTTTTGCCGGTTACAGCGGGGGGATGTCTGGGTAGACAGTCTGCGTGGACATCGGGTTGGATGCCTGGACGCCGCCGACAAGCACGAAGTGAAACAGATCATGAAGCGGGACCGCGCTCAACTTGCCGTTCATGATCCGCCATACAATCTCGCCGCATTCGAGAGACAGCCGGTTGAGGAATACCTCCGATGGTGTAAAAAGTGGGTTGAGATTACAGACACCGCGTTAAGCCCGGACTCATCCATGTATATCTGGCTTGGCGCCGACCAGAAGAATGATTTTCAACCATTGCCAGATTTTATGATCATGATGCGT
Source organism: Acidiferrobacterales bacterium (assembly GCA_028820695.1). NCBI lineage: Bacteria > Pseudomonadati > Pseudomonadota > Gammaproteobacteria > Acidiferrobacterales > Acidiferrobacterales bacterium. The sequence continues at coordinate 1,392 of JAPPIB010000040.1, forward strand.
GACATGCCGTTCCGACCGAGAAGTCTCATTACGATGAGAAATCAACGCGGTTACGGAACACAGAAAAACTGGATGGCTGTCCGCCAGGAATTGCTCTACTACGTCAAGGGAAATCCCGGCTTCAATATTGATGCCGACTATACGGACATTCCGAAAATTCTGCGCGGTTACTACAAGGACGTCAACGGCGAGTCAACTGAAAACTTCGAACGCAGTCGCTCCAAAACCATTCGGGCGGGTAATGTCTGGGTTGATATCCAGCAAATCTTTTATCGAATGGACGAAAATGTTTCAGGTTGTTATGCGCAAAAGCCCATCAATTCCATCGACAGGATCATTCGCGCCGGTTCTTGTGACGGCGATCTCGTCATTGATTTTTTTGCACACTCTGGTACAACCCTGCTGGCATCAGAAATTTCAAATCGCAAATGCTACACTATTGATTCGGACCCCGTCTTCGCAGAAATCACCATCCGTCGTCTTGAGCATTTCCGAGCAACAGGCCGTCTCGGCTGGCAGAACGGGCATCCATTTGAGAGCGAACTGAACCGCACAACCGCTTCGGTCTCGGTAGACGCACAAGCGGAATCTGAGAGCTGAAATGTATTTCGTCGAACGCGTGAACCAGCGTAAACCTGTGATTCCTGAGCAATGAATGAGTTATTGACCAAGTCTGCCTGCGAAATCACCCAACTGCTGGCAGAAAAACAGGTACGACCGACAGAACTTGTCGAGATCAGTGCCAAACGAATTGCGCAAGTTGAGCCACTCATCAACGCGATGCCAACTGTGTGCATCGACAAAGCGCTGGAACGGGCCAGGGAAATCGAGAACAATCCGCCGGATACCCACCATGTTCGGGGCTGGCTCGGCGGCCTGCCGATTTCAATCAAGGATACATTGGAAACCGCGGGGGTGCGAACCACGTTCGGCTCGCCGATTTACGCCGATTACATTCCCCCAGCGTCCAACATTCTCGTTCAACTGCTTGAGTCACGCGGCGCGATCATGATGGGAAAATCCAATACTCCGGAATTCGCCGCCGGCGCAAGCACCTTCAACGAGGTTTTCGGCAAGACACGCAATCCCTGGGATACGACAAAGTCGGTTGCGGGCTCATCTGGCGGTGCGTGTGCCGGTGTAGCAACCGGTGAAGTCTGGCTGGCAACCGGCAGCGATTTTGGCGGGAGCCTCAGGACACCTGCAAGTTTCAATTCGGTTGTCGGATTACGCCCGAGTCCCGGCTGTGTTCCCAGAAACCACACGTTGGATCCGTTCGACGCATTGCATGTTCACGGGCCGATCGCCCGCAACACCCAGGATATCGCATTGTTTCTTGACGCAATGTCCGCAAGTCACACTCACGACCCTTTGAGCCTGCCCGCTCCAACCAATCCCTATATGCATTCAATCAGAAATCCAATTGCTCCGAAAAGAATTGCATATTCGTCAGACCTTGGCGTAACTCACGTTGATCCGAAAATCGACGCGATCTGCCGGGAGGCGACCGGATATTTCCAGCACTTCGATACTATCATCGAAGAAAAGTGTTCAGACTTCGCTGGTGCGATTGAGAGTTTCAATGTTCTGCGCGGTGCTTCGTTTGCAATGAATTTTGCGCAGGAGTACAGTCAGAACAGAGATCTGCTGAAGCCTGAAATTGTCTGGAATATCGAGCAAGGCATGAAGTTGTCTGCTGATGACATTGGACAGGCTCAGCGAACCCAGGCCAGGATATTCGAATCGCTGGCGGAATTTTTCGATCAATACGACCTCCTTGTTTCGCCGTGTGCGATCGTCGAGCCGTTTGACGTTGATCAGCGATATGTTGAGTCGATTGGAGAGTATGTCTTCAGCAATTATTTCGAGTGGATCGCCATCACCTTCGCAATCACTCTGACCGGCTGCCCCACACTGGCGTTGCCTGCGGGATTCACAGATAGCGGTTTGCCCGTTGGAATTCAGATAACTGCCCCGCCGCGCGGCGAGCCTTCCTTGCTGTCAGCTGGATATTTGCTGGAGCAGGAAACAACAATCGCTCAGTTGCTGCCGATCGATCCCATAGTCAGACACACTATCGTTCCTTGACGGCAACCAGGTAGGTGTGCACATAATCCATGGCATGCCTGTCAGGTTCCTTTCTGACAAGCGTGTTGTAGTTGCAGTACAGCTGATCGACGATCTCGCGTCGCTGCTCCACTGGGCGTGAAGAATCCAAACTTCCGAAAAACACGATCTCGCTCCACGACCTCAGGGTCGGGACATAGGCATCCGCAAACGCAACCGGATCGCCGACCCGATCGAATTCCGCACGATAAGGGCACTTCGTGACACCGGTATACATGGTCTTCAGTCTGAGACCTTCGCGGGTCACAGCACTGTCCGACTCCTCGAAAGGCATGGCGAACTGATCGATTGTCTTGTAAAACTGAGGAAAAGCGGTCGCCTGATACTCAGCATCTGAAATCACACCTTCATCTGCGAGTTCCTTCCACAGCATGTTGAATGCGTCGAACATGTTGACACCGCCTGTATTGCCAAGGTAACGGCCACTTTCGTCAATACAGAAGTTCGCCATCACCAGTCGTCCACCGGGTGCCAGTTCCCGCGCCCGTCTGGCCAGGATCGTGCACCAGTCTTCCAAGGCTTGATTACAGAACGTCTGCCACTGATCTCCCACGGCCCCGACAGCGTGTACGTGATCGTCAATGCAGCCCGGAAGCGTGCTCAACCAGTGCATCGCAGTGGCTGAAAACCCGATATCCACACTGCAATCGGGAACAATCTGATCATAGAAACTCGTACCTGAACAGTTTACGTAGACACCGTCATTGTGCAGAACATACGCTTCCTCGCCCATGGCAGGATCGTACATCAATCGAAAAAGCGCGGAAAAATCGTTGTGCGGGAGATCGGTATAGGTAACCGTGATTTGTCTGGACTTTGCACGGGCACGGACTGCCTTTACGATGCGGGCAACCAATCCCATCGAGGTTCCGCCATCCGCCGCGCCATAATCGACGATCGAAAACGGGCGGTCGTCATCAAGATTATTGATTCCTGCAAGCTCCTCGATTACGTGATCACCTGCCCGATCAATGACATGTTTCGCGCCTTGCGTATTCTTGGAGTAATATCCACCGCCCTTCATTGAAATCGACGACCCGGTCATAGTTTCACCTGTTCGGTAACATTCGGAGTGTTAAAATCTGATCAGAATCAAGTTTCAGAAACAGTAATGCCGTTGGGTTCACTGCCGCGCCTTTCAAGCGGTCGCACCAGTCCGGCCAAGGAGCGAATCCGAGACTCAATTGCAGTTAGTATAACTGCAGTATGGCGACTTTAAGTTATATAAAGAACACAGATAAATCATAGATTCGTTCACGAATGAAATCATTCCTTGCGCTATTGTTTTTCCTGATCCTTTTCTGGCTTGCCTTATCAGGTCACTACAACGGTCTGCTTCTGAGTCTGGGACTGGTATCGTGCGTGGGAGTCGCGCTGATCGCCAAACGGATGGATGTTGCCGACCACGGCGGCAGTGCCATCCAGAAATGGTCGCCGAGAATATTGATGGCTTTTTGCATTTACCTGGTCTGGCTGGCTAAGGAAATTGTGTTGTCCACCATCACTGTGGCGAGAATGATTCTGACCAACGGTGGCCGCGTAAGCCCGGAAGTGATTGATCTGTCAGCAAAAGGCATGGACGATTTGGAAAAGGTCATCTACGCTAACTCCATCACACTGACGCCGGGAACACTCACCGTCGATGTGAATGGCGACCACCTGACTGTCCATACCGTACGCAGCGACTTGCTTGAGTCCCTAAAACGCGGTGACATGGCCGACCGGGTACGCAGGATATACAACAGCCGCGGTAAAAAGGCATGATTACCGCAGCACTATTCGCAGTTTTGGTCGCGATGGTGTTGCTGCTCGCCAGAGCCTTCATGGGGCCGACTATTTTCGACCGGCTGCTGGCAATCAACAACTTCGGCACAAAAACGGTCATTGTGCTCGCTTTGTATGGATTCATGACCGAGCGCCCGGAATTTCTCGACATTGCATTGGTGTACGCACTTTGCAACTTCATTGCCACGATTGCAGTACTCAAGTACTTCCAGTACGGCGACTTGGGCCATGCCGGCAAACAAGCGGAGGATGAAGTGTCGTGACTGAGCAATTCTTGCCCATCGTTCGCGACATCTGCCTCGTTGCCGGTGTCCTGTGTGTTCTTGTTGGCAGCCTTGGAGTCCTGCGATTCCCTGATTTTTTCAGTCGAATTCACGCAACTGGGATCACAGAAACCGCAGGTATCGGCTTTATTGTTGCCGGATTGATTGTTGAGGCTGGCATCAGTCTCGTTGCGGTGAAACTTCTGTTCATTTTGATATTCATCTTCCTCACCAGCCCGACATCCTCGCATGCGCTTGCCAAAACAGCAATTCACGCGGGACTTGCACCCTTGACAGACAGAGGAGGTAATCGGCCATCGAATTGATTGTCAATGTGGTATTGCTGGCCTTCCTGCTGGCAACTGCAATCTATGTATCGCGCATGACCATGCTGTTCGGAGCCGTTATGGTTTATGGCATTTACAGCTTGCTGTGCGCGACCCTGTTTGTCGTGCTGGATGCGGTTGATGTCGCATTCACTGAAGCGGCAGTGGGTACGGGAATTTCAACAGTTCTGATGCTGAGTGCGATGTCACTGACGGGGGCTCGCATCGAAGCCATTCACCGTCGAAAACCTGTACTGGCACTGTGTGCCGCGCTTGGACTCGGTGGCGCATTACTGTGGGGAATGTCCGACATGCCGCAGTTTGCTGATGCGACAGCCCCGCCAAATGTACATGTGGCGCCCTACTATCTTGAGGAGTCTTCGGAGCAAATCGGGATTCCAAACGTCGTCACGTCGGTACTGGCAAGCTACCGGGGTTACGATACGCTAGGGGAAGTAGTCGTGATCTTTACCGCAGGAATCGGTGTGATATCGCTTCTGGGCAGGACAGCCCGACGCAGAGAGGATTAGTTCCATGCAACAGCATCTGGTATTGAATCTCGTAGCAAAGATACTGATTCCATTCATTATCCTGTTCGCCCTGTATGTCCAGTTCCACGGCGATTATGGTCCGGGCGGGGGATTTCAGGCAGGTGTCATATTCGGTGCCGGATTCATACTCTACGGACTGATTTTCGGCAAGGATTCGGCTGTTCGGGTGGTTCCCCAATCGCTGATTTACTGCATGGCAGCAGTCGGCGTGCTCCTGTACACCATCGTCGGTGTGGCAGGTATGCTGTTGGGTGGGGAGTTTCTGAACTATAGCGTACTTCTTTCCGACCCTGTTGCAGGTCAGCATGTGGGGATATTGTTGATTGAACTCGGAGTCGGAATCACTGTTGCGTCGGTCATGATCTGTCTGTTTTTCAGTTACGCGAACTACCGACATCCGGACAACGAGCAAGATGCCGCACAGGACTGACGCATGACAACGTTCCTAGGGATGTTCAATTACTGGGCGGTCATCGCCTTGATGATGACCGGTTTGTACATCGTCATTGCTGCCAACAATTACATCAAGAAGATTATCGGACTGAACATTTTCCAGACATCGGTCTTTATCATGTATATCAGTATCGGGAAAGTCAGTGGAGGAACCGCACCCATCCTGACCGGCCAGCCGGAGGTTTACTCCAACCCCTTGCCACATGTTCTCATACTTACCGCAATTGTAGTCGGTGTCGCGACAACGGCACTCGGGTTAGCCCTGATTGTAAGGATCCGCTCCGCTTTCGGAACAATTGACGATCACGATGTCCGGGAAGTCATAAACGAGTGAACGCGTTGACGCCACACCTCAGTGCCCTGCAAATCATTCTGCCACTGATCGCAGCGCCACTATGTACGATCGTCCGTCTGCCACGGGTGACTTGGGCAGTCGCGATGGTTGTCAGTGTGCTGTGCAGTGTCATTGCGTTCGCAATACTGGAACAGGTTCAGACAAATGGCACGATCATCTACGCACTCGGCGGCTGGGCTGCGCCCTGGGGGATCGAATATAGAATTGATGACGCCAATGCATTCGTTCTTCTCATAATCAGTGTTATCAATGTCTTTGGCATTCTCTATGCCAGGGCAAGTATTCCGAGCGAACTGCCCGATGATCGGATCAGCTGGTTATATACCGCTTGGTTGTTGTGCTTCACCGGCCTTTGTGGGATCACAATCTCCGGCGATGTCTTCAACGTTTTCGTCTTTCTGGAAGTCTCTTCACTTTCCACCTATATTTTGGTCAGTTTTGGCACCGACAGACGCGCACTCACAGCCGCATTGCGCTACCTGATTGTCGGTACAGTCGCCGCGACCTTCTATGTGATAGGTATCGGTCTGCTCTATGCCCTGACCGGTACCCTGAACATGGCTGATCTGGCACAGAGACTCCCCGACGTGGCCGCACCAAGAACCGTACTGGTCGCCTTCGGTTTCATTGCTGTCGGACTCAGCATCAAGATGGCCTTGTTTCCGTTTCACAGCTGGTTGCCGAACGCCTATGCATTCGCACCGAACGCAGTCACTGCTTTTCTCGCCGGTACCGCGACCAAGGCCGCAATTTATGTATTCATGCGACTCGTGCTCACGATCTTCCCCGCTGGTTTTTTCGCCAATTCAACGGTCGCCTACCTGATCATCCTGGCCGCAGGAATTGCGGGTGCGTTTGTCGCCTCGACCATCGCCTTCTTCCGCAAGGACCTCAAGCGGATGTTCGCTTGGTCAAGCATCGGTCAAATCGGCTATATGGCGATCGGGTTGGGACTTGCGACATCAGCCGGGGTCGCCGCTTCCTTTCTTCATCTTTTCAACCATGCCCTGATGAAAACCGCCGTATTCATGGCGATCGGCTGCCTGTTCGTGACAACCGGCTCAACCACACTCGATTCACTGAAAAACGCAGGGAGAACAATGCCGTGGACGACAGCCGCCATCCTCATCGGAGGATTGAGTCTGATCGGAATTCCGTTCACGACAGGATTCGTCAGCAAATGGTACCTGGTGACAGCAGCCCTTGAATTGGATATGTGGTGGTTGGCCGCGCTGGTCCTTGCCGGGTCCCTGGTGACGGCCGCTTACGTTTGGAAAGTAGTGGAAACCGCCTACTTCAGACCTGACCCCGATTCCACCTGCACAAGATCGGAAGCGCCGCTGTCGCTGCTGATCCCGACCTGGGTACTGGTTATCGCCAATATCTACTTCGGCGTCAACGCACAATTTACCGGCGCACAGGCACTTCGCGCGGCTGAAGCGATCTTCGGATTCTCATCATGATCACCGCTCAGTTCGCCCTGCTTCTGTCGATTCTCGTTCCTCTCGGAGCGGTCGGGCCGATCGGATTATTGTCGCGTTACCCGAATCTGCGCGAGACAGCAACCATCATCGCTTCGGTCATCACGTTCATTCTGGTTGCCATCGTTTACCTATCGGTCAGACACGGTGTCGAACCCCAACTCACACTGATTGAACCCTTTGCGGGTGTATCAATTGCATTCAGGGCCGAACCGTTGGGCATGCTGTTCGCACTGATGGCAAGCTTCCTGTGGATTGTTACATCAATCTACTCGATTGGCTACATGCGCGGGCATCATGAACAGAATCAGACCCGTTTTTTCATGTTTTTCGCGATCGCGATTTCCTGCACGCTGGGAGCTGCGTTTGCAGCCAATGGTTTTACCCTGTTTCTGTTTTATGAGGCACTGACACTGTCAACATTTCCGCTGGTCACTCACAAAGGGGACGACAAGGCCAAGAGAGCCGGGCGGATTTACCTTTTCATATTGCTTGGCACATCGGTCGGCTTTTTCCTCCTTGCCCTGATTTGGACATGGCAAATGGCCGGTCACCTGGATTTTCAGGCCGGCGGTGTATTCGATTCCAATCACAGCAGGACGGTACTCAATATCCTGTTGGTGCTTTACATATTTGGAATTGGCAAGGCGGCACTGATGCCGTTTCACAGATGGCTGCCTACCGCGATGGTTGCGCCGACCCCGGTCAGTGCGCTGCTTCACGCAGTTGCTGTTGTGAAAACCGGTGTATTTGCGATCCTGAAAATATGCGTGTATCTGTTCGGCGTCGATCTTGTCGCTTCTTTGCCCGCTCACAATTTTCTTGCCTATGTCGCTGCGTTCACCATCATCGCTACGGCAATCATCGCACTTAGAAAGGACAATCTAAAAGCGAGACTGGCGTACTCGACAATCGGACAGTTATCTTATATTGTGCTTGGTGCCATGACGGCCAATGCTTGGGGAATTGTTGGTGGCGGAATGCACATGCTTATGCATGGATTCGGGAAGATCACGCTGTTTTTCTGTGCGGGGGCGATTCTGGTCGCTGCACACAAAACGCAGATCAGCCAGTTGCGCGGCATCGGGCGGAAGATGCCGGTGACCATGACCGCATTTCTGATCGGCAGCATTTCGATTGTCGGTGCACCGCCAACGGGTGGACTTTGGAGCAAGTGGTATCTGCTTCTGGGAATCGTCGAAACGCATGAGTGGATACTTCTTGGTGCGCTGATACTCGGCTCACTGCTCAGTGCAGTCTATCTGCTGCCAATTGTCGTTCGTGCGTTTTATCCCGCTACCGACAGTGCAACCGAAGTCAGTGAGGCACCGATTTCGACCAGGATTGCGATGCTGACCTGCTCGGCGGGATGCATCGTTCTGTTTGCCGCGCCGAACTTTGCGTATGACCTGATGTCCACTATTGTCAATTTCGGTACATCGTGATGGCGAACTCCGAGAAGAAGCACAACAACACAGAACTGCCGCGCGCTGTCGGATTGCGCAGAATCCTGCGATGGTTCTACGCAGCCTGCGCGTTGGTATTTGTACTCGATATCGTCATTCACAGGCATGTGGTACATCCGTGGGAGAACCTATTGTTTTTCTACTGTGTGTTCGGCTTTGTTGCCTGTGTAATCCTGGTGGTAGTCGCAAAATGGATGCGCAAGCCCCTGATGCGAAGCGAAGAGTATTACGACCATGACTGAATTGCCTTCATTCGCAATATTTTTCATCGGTGCGGCCGGCGCACTGCTTCTGAAAGGCAGAGCTCTGTCATCTTGGGCCATTGCAGTCCCTGTCATCAGTGGATTGCTACTGGTTCTTTCCGACCCGGCTGAGCAGGAGGTCGCGATATCGATTGCCGGGTTGGAGCTCGCGATATTCAAGCCCGACCGACTCAGTCTTGTCTTCGGTTATGTCTTCCACATCGCCGCAATCTTCGGGGGAATTTTCTCCTGGCGAATGACCAATCCGATTTCGAAGGCGGCGGCACTGATCTATGCAGGTTCAGCACTCGGCGCTGTGTTTTGCCGAGACTTGATTTCGTTGTTTGTTTTCTGGGAACTGATGGCGTTTTCGTCCGCCTATCTCGTGATATGCAGCGGTTCCGCCAAGGCAGCTCAGGCAGGTGTTCGCTACCTGGTCATACAGATCATTTCCGGTCTGTTGCTGCTGGCTGGTGCGGTACTGCACTACAGTCAGACCGGAAGCATTGAATTTACCCATATGGGACTGTCTGGTACAGCGGCTCTATTGATATTTATCGCATTCGGAATCAAATGTGCCTTTCCGCTGCTTCACAACTGGCTGACGGATGCCTATCCTGAGTCCACACCTGACGGAACCGTTTTTCTCAGTGCGTTTACGACAAAGGTTGCGGTCTACGCCCTGGCAAGAGGCTTTGCGGGGACGGAGTCACTGATCTATATCGGTGCACTTATGACCTGCTTTCCGATTTTCTACGCAGTCATTGAAAATGACCTCCGGCGCGTGCTCGCCTACAGCATGATCAACCAGATCGGGTTCATGGTATGCGGAATCGGAATTGGAACTGAACTTGCGATTAACGGTGCGACCGCACACGCATTCAATGATGTCATATTCAAGGGCCTGATGATGATGTCCATGGGTGCGGTACTTTACCGGACCGGCAAGATGAACGGATCTGATCTAGGCGGTCTTTACAAGTCCATGCCCAAGACCGCGGCTTTATGCATCGTCGGTGCGGCGTCCATCTCGGCGTTTCCATTATTCAGCGGTTTCGTCAGTAAGTCCATGGTCATGTCTGCCGCACTCGAAGAAGGATATATGATTATCTGGATCGCACTGTTGTTCGCCTCAGCCGGCGTCTTCCATCACGCTGGAATAAAAATTCCATTTTTTGCGTTCTTCTCCCACGACTCGGGAATTCGTGTGAAGGAAGCGCCGACAAGTATGTTGATTGCTATGGGAATCGCGGCCTTTCTGTGCATCGGAATCGGAAGTTTTCCGCAATTCCTGTATGGCCTGCTGCCATATGAAACCAATTACACTGCCTACGATACGACTCATGTTCTGGCTCAAATTCAGATTCTGCTGTTTTCGGCTTTGGCCTTCGTCTGGCTCAAGCTCTCCGGTATCTATCCCCCGGAACTGCGAAGTGTAAACATCGACGTCGAATGGGTCTATCGCAAAGGCCTGTTCGCGGCATACAAAACCGGTGCCTACATAGTCCAAACATTGGTGTTGTATGGATACTCATTACTCACTGGTCTGGCAAAGAACACCTTCAAAGGAATTGCCCGATTCACCGGAAGGTCATCCAGATTGGCAAACGAGCGAACAGTCGATCTGATGATCATTTCGGTCGTGGTGACTTTTGCAGTGATTCTAGTCTATCACCTGTTCAATCTATAGTCTTTCTGCCGGGGTGGCAGAGACTTCAGGCTTGCAGGTTTCGCATCCATGAAAATCCGAGGATGATCGCAGTCGATGCTCCGAGAACAAAGCCAAACTCATTGAGCATAACGACGATTCGTACACATCTGCTCACTCGCAAGCGCCTCTCCAGCTTGGGTAACGAATTCAGTTAACGCTCGGGCATGCTGGAATTTTCCGAAGTCTGAGCGCCGATAGAGATTTAACTGCGCTTGTCTGTCAGGCTTTCAGTTGCGAATCTGCCACCTATGCAGAAATATCAAAGACGGATCAACACCTGGTGGCTGACTCGCACCCGCGGTGGTTAAAAAAAGCAAAAAGCCTGCGTTTAACGCAGGCTTTTTGCACCCGTTGACTGCCGGGAAGTATGTTAACCAAGATACTATTGTCTGAGACTACGATCCGGTATTTCTGAAATTCTTGATCTCGCCGCTCTCGACTCTGGCAAAGTAAGACTCCATCTCCCTTTTCACAATAGGTGCGAGGAAATACAGTCCCAGAATATTGGGAACACAGATCAGAAAAACTAAAGCATCTGATATATCCAATATCGGACCGAGTTGGACGATACACCCCAGCGCCACGAAACCACAGAATATGATCTTGTAAATCGTCTGACCTCTCTCGTCTTCGCCAAACATGTAAGTCCATCCTTTCAGGCCATAGTAAGACCAGGAAATCATGGTTGAGAAGGCAAACAGCAACGCAGCAAATGCCAGCGGAATCGGGAACCAGGTGAATTCACGCTCAAACGCGGCCGAAGTCATTGCGACACCTTGTGCGTCTCCGGCAAAGCCCGGAGCTGCGACCTGTGCGGTGCCGATAACCAGTGCAGTAATCGTACAGATTATGATCGTATCGATAAATGGTTCAAGCAAGGAAACCACGCCTTCAGTGACGGGCTCGTTGGTCTTGACTGCCGAGTGAGCAATCGATGCTGAGCCGATCCCGGCTTCATTGGAAAACACCGCCCGCTGGAATCCAATGATCATCGCTCCGAGCGCACCACCGGCAACTCCCTCACCGGTAAACGCGCCTGCAAAGATATTGACAACCGCTTGAGGTATGGCATCCGAATTCATAAAAATGACGATCAACGCAAAAAAGCAGTAGAAAATAGCCATGAAAGGCACAATTTTCTCGGTGACCCTGGCTATCGATTTAATACCGCCAACGATGACTGAAAATACCACCGCGGCTAGAATCAGCCCGACTACCCAGCCGAAACCATCCAAAGCACCGCCGGCTACGTGATTGAGTTGGACGTATGCCTGGTTTGACTGGAACATGTTGCCAATCCCCAAGGCACCGATAAAGATGCCAATTGCATAGAATGTACCGATGAACTTACCGAAACCCTCCATACCGCGTTCAGAAAAACCTTTTCTGAGGTAATACATCGGACCGCCTGAAACATGCCCGTCCTCGAATTCTTCGCGATACTTGACTCCCAATGTACATTCAACGAATTTTGTTGACATACCCAGGAACCCGGCCATGATCAGCCAGAACGTCGCACCCGGCCCACCGACGGTGACCGCAACCGCGACACCTCCAATGTTACCGATGCCGACAGTGCCCGAGACCGCAGTCGCCAGCGCCTGGAAGTGGGAGACCTCACCATGGCTTTTGGGGTCAGCGTAATCACCTCGGATTAACTGCAACGCGTGCTTGAATCCCCGCAGGTTAATAAACCGCATATAAAAGGTGAAGAAAACGGCACCGACCACCAACCACAGTACCACTACAGGCAAGGCGGCATCGCCGATTGGAACTTTGAAAAATACAACTTTTCCGATGAATGACGCGATCGGTGCAGTTGCACTGTTGATTGCTTCGTCAATCCCCGCGTAAGCATTGGTCGCCGAACAAGCCAGCAAACCAAGGGCTAAAAAGACTCTGCCCATGATAGATATCCTCCTGGTGTAAGCTAACGTACCTGTAAAGCGTGTCGAACCCACTCATGGAACGACAGTTACCGGTACTGATGATGTTTGAACTAGCGCGGCGGTAACACTGCCGAATATCATAGTCTGCAAACGGGATTCACCAATTTTACCGATAAAAATCTGATCAATATCAAGTTCACTGGTCAGGTTTACCAGAGTTTCCGCAATCTTGCCATGGCGAACGACAGTCTCGGTGTCAAGACCGGCATCTTTCAGCTCCTGAGCTTTCGGGTTGACTATTGTCTCGCTTGCTTTCTGAATTTCTGATTCACGACGCTGATGGCGTTGCTCATTTTCTTCAGGTGTGTTGAATGTATATGGTGACCAGTCAATTACATAGGTCAAAAAAAGTCTTGAGTCTGTAATCTGAGCATGCTTGGTCGCTGCTGCGAGGGCGCGTTCACCACATTCACTGCCATCTAGAGCAACCAGAATATTTTCTTTCATAGCACTTCGCCTACCTACTGAATAGTTGACATCATGCAGACGATTATAAAGTAACTTGAGAATATTTCTTTCCTAACACTTCGGCCTTCCGCGTGAGCGTCAGGTTTAATCTGAACTTCATCCAGTATTATTCCGCCTGTAGCTGCCTAACTCTTTGTTATAATTGACAATATATCACATCATGTGTCTCTGCATCCTGTATATCTGTACCCAGTGCACGGACAGGTTGACCTGGCCGTAATTCCGGAATAATCCCTTTACCCGTATTGATTTACGCGGACCGGAGCATCAAACTGCCAGATGAACTCAGGTTAACGAATGCGTGACCGGAGCGGTCGAGTTTGCCGGTATACCGGTGACAGTGAAGGAGTCCTTCAAACCTTGTGCTAGATCGCTGCTGTGTTTTCTGTAGTCGACGGCTCAATCGTCTGCGCAGCAGTCGGGGCAACGAGGCCGAAGAGCAGGTGCAGGGAGAGGAACAGTGCTGCCACCGAAATCGCCAAAACTCAGTGGTTGCGTGAAACGCGGAAACGGGACCAGACGCTATGAGTTGTGCCTCTTTTACAGCGGCGGCAGCCTGACCTTCACGGCGGGCACGTTTTGAACTCTCAGAACAGCCATAATCCATCGATCCTGTTTTCGTTTTTGCCAATTGAATTCAATGCATTCCTAAATTTACAATGACAGCGTCCGTGATTTTGTTTTCAAAGGGTCACGAACACTCAGAACTTCACACCACTGGATTCACTTCTTGCACGCTGATGATCAGACATTGCGAACAAAGCGACTTCAATCAAATACTCGGCATCATAAATGAGGCCGCTGAGATCTATAGAGGCATTATTCCGAATGACCGGTGGAAAGAACCCTACATGTCCGCTGAAGAACTGGCGGATGAAATCGCCGCTGGAGTGAATTTCGACGGCTATGAAATCACCGGAATCGGGCTCATCGGCGTGATGGGTACCCAGAGCGTCGAAGATGTCACGCTGGTTCGCCACGCCTATGTCAGGCCTCAACACCAGCGGTCAGGAATTGGGTCGCAATTGCTTGTCAGGCTGTGTGAACGCCTGGACTGCCCGATTCTCGTCGGCACGTGGGCTGCGGCTCAATGGGCCATTGCGTTCTACCAGCGACATGGATTCGAGCTGGTATCGGCATCGGAAATACCTACGCTGCTTCGAAGATACTGGACCATACCCGAACGGCAGACCGAGACGTCGGTGGTGCTTGTCAAAGCGCGGCGTTGACTGTCATCATGAGCACTTTGGCTCCAGGTCAGGACGCGGTCCATGCACAGCAGGTTTGCTCGGAAACAATTGCGGTCTATAACCGCATGGCGATCGCCTACTGTAATGGAACCGCCGATCATGATGTCTCTCAGAACATCAATGCTTTGCTTGATGCGATTGAAGGCGATGGTCCCCGCGTCATTCTGGACTTTGGCTGTGGACCCGGTCGGGATTTATGCCGATTTGTCGAACTCGGTCACGAAGTGGTCGGCCTAGACGGCTCAAGTGAGTTCGTTGATATGGCACGTACCAAAACTGATTGTCAGGTGCTGCACCAGGATTTTCTTCAACTTTCGCTGCCGGATACTCATTTCGATGGAATCTTCGCAAATGCGTCACTGTTTCACGTGCCTTCGGGACAGATCGACCGGGTTCTGAACGAACTCGCTGCCTGCCTGAAACCGGGTGGTGTGCTGTTGTGCTCAAATCCGAGAGGTAGAAATGAGGAGGGATGGGTTGGCGGACGATATGGCTGCTTCCATGATTTGGAAACCTGGCGAAGCTACGTGACTCAGGCGGGATTTGAAGAACTGTACCACTATTACCGTCCGGCAGGGCAACCGCGGGAAAAACAACCCTGGCTGGTGACAGTCTGGCGACTAGTCTGAAAAAAGACCATTGAGTGACGATGCGCACGGAAAACATGAACGCACGCCGTGTCCAAGGAGGTGGCGGGCGCGACACCGCCCAGGTTCAAAGCGGAATCGACAAGTGACCTATAACTCTTGATTGCAATTCATGTCGGTCAACCATAACGGCATCCATTGCGTATGGCATATTGCTGAAATCCGTCCGAATCAATTTCAGGATTCAATTGTGTAGAAACCGAGTCAGGAAAATGCCCGCAACAATCGCAGTGAGAGACAGAAAAACTGAACCGAATATATATAGCAAGGCCTCAGTAATTCTACCGTTCTGAAACAGAATCCAACCATCCAGCGAGTATGTGGAAAATGTTGTGAATCCACCCAGAAACCCAACCATGATCAACGGTCCCAAACGAGCGGCATCACCGTTCAGTCCGCCTAACAAAACAAACACAACACCAAGCAAAAACGATCCGCCGACATTGACTGCCATAGTCGCATAGGGAAAGTCAGTCCCCACCACCCGTTCAAACGCAACACTAGTCAGATAACGACTGACCGCACCAGCTGCACCACCAATTGCAACTTGAATAATTATAAATATCATTATATTAACGTATATTTTTAATGTTCTTTATTCTGTCTTGTTCGTCGGGTGAGAATTTTCAATCCGTCGCCATACACTACCTTTAGCTGATTGCTCGTCAAGGTAATCAAGCCATTGCTCATGCAGTGCCAGTTCCTCTTCACTCGCCTGTTGCACGATAATCTCGAACGACTGCACACCCGGTGAGTCACCGGCTGCAGACGGCAGACCGGTTTCGTACGGGGATACATCTGTGAATTCAAATGAAGTCTGTTCTGCAGTTAGCGCAAGATAGACACCCGCCAGGATTTTTGCGTCCAGCAATGCACTGTGCAGCGTTCTTTCGGATGCGAGTTCGACTTCGAACTGACTTGCAAGTGCGTCCAGACTGTTGCGGCGTCCAGGTCGTAGCCGTCTGGCCATCTCGAGTGTATCAATGATGCTGCAAACGCTCTCAATCTGTGCAAACTCGCCAGCAGCCAGACCAAATTCACAATTCAGAAATTTCAGGTCGAAATCTGCATTGTGAATGATCAGTTCCGCCCCCTCGATGAACTCAAACAGACTCTGTGAAATTTCGGAAAATGTTGGCTTGGACTCAAGAAATTTGTTATCAATCCCATGAATTTTCAGTGCATCGTGGTCAATCGCTCTTTGCGGGTTCAGGTACTCATGGAATTCATTTCTCGTCAGTTTTCGATCATTCAATTCGATACAGGCAACTTCAATGATCCGATGCCCCTCTTCAAAGTCGAGCCCTGTCGTTTCTGTGTCAACAACAATCTGTCTCATAACTCCATTCCGCCGACCGGGATAGCTTGGCGCGCGAGTTCGTCAGCCCGCTCATTCCACTCATTTCCACTGTGCCCCCGCACCCACTTCCAGTCGATCCTATGCAACGAATTCAATTGATCAAGTTCGCGCCACAGGTCTGCATTCTTTACCAGACCGCGACTGCCACGCCGCCAGTCGTTGCGCTTCCATTTTGCAATCCAAGCTGTAATTCCGTTACGAAGATATTCGGAATCCGTATACAGAATTACGTCGCGACTGCCCTTAAGAGCCTGAAGCGCCTTGATCGCACCGGTCATTTCCATCCTGTTGTTTGTTGTCCAGGCTTCTCCGCCGGACAACTCCAATTTCCTATCTTTCCACATCAAAACAGCACCCCAACCCCCAGGACCGGGATTGCCCGAGCATGCACCATCGGTATATATCGTCAATTGTCGCTGACCCGTGTCCATCTCCAAAACCGGTATTGTCGTCGCACCCTATAAGTCAATCGCTCGGCCTGCAGCGTTCAGCTACAGGACTCAGTATTCGTCGTTTTTTACGTAGCGCACGCGAAAACAGATTGCCGTTCATCCTGATACCCAATTCCTTCTTACGGAAGACCAGCACATAGACAGAGCCCAAGCCCGGCCACCACCGGCTGCCAACTGTCTCAAACCGCTTCAATCGATCCAGCCGGGACTCCTGCTCCACTGGCGGGCGAAAGAATACAAACTCACCGGCCACCGAATCAAAACCGAGCAACGACATCCAGTCTCGCACGCGCAACACCGAGTAAAGTCGCGTATCGCGCAAAATTGAATTGCGCAGCCCAAGCAGGTTCTTGCTGACGCCTAACATGCTATGCGGGTTGAATCCAGCAATCACAACAATTCCTTCAGGCGCCACGCATTGGGAAATCTCACGAAGTACATTATGCGGGTCCCTGGCGAATTCCAGCACATGGGGAAGCAAAAGCAAATCAATTGAATTCGAACCAAATGGAAGCCATTGTGCTTCGGCCACCACATCCACCCCATTGCCGATGGGCTGCGATGCGTCATCAATCCTGAAATGAACATCTGACTCAACGTTATCAAGATAGCCTGCATCCGGCGGGCCGGCAACCTGCAAGGCAACTCTATAGTATTGACTCGGCAAAAGTCGCTGGATGCTGTCGGCACCCGATCTGACAAGCTGTTGCCCCAATGCCGAGCCATGCCATTGCGAGTGATTGTCTACGGTGGTGGACGCCACTATACCCGAAATTTGCAGTGGAAATTAAGAATTTGCATTAGAACTGATTGTCTATATAATCGTTCGCCCCAAGCCCGCAAATATTAGAACTCATTTACATCACAAATCAGTAATTGTAAATCTAACCAACGGGCCGTATATTGGGATTATATTTATGTGGACTCGTAGAACAGATTTGGAACTTCCACGGCAAATTCCGCGGATTGGAAGTGGCGGGGCTCTGCTGTTGTCAGTCGGGATTATTGTTGGCGGTCAGATAACCGGCTTGCAAACCATCGACCATTTCCCGGCAAAGAAAGTATTCAGCATCATTGCGCAAGCCAGCGCAAATGGTTCGTTTGACTATACCGGCAACGTCTTGGATGCAGCCGTATCAGTCACAGAACCAACCGATCATCGATCGGCCGCGCGTCGAATTGTCACGAATAACATCGACGAGGATTCAACGGCCATTGGGGCAGGAAACACGGACGAAGCCGTAACCCTAGCCATGACTTTCGGTTCCGCTGCCAATGGTGCGCAAGCGAAAGGTACGAAATTGAATCCGGGACCGGGCGATAAATCCGCCTCAGACAACGTTTGGGACCGGATTCGATCCGGGTTTGCAATGGATGACCTGGACAACAAGATTGTCAGAAAGTATGAGACGTTCTACTCCAGGAATCCCAAGACCATGGCGCAGATTATCGAACGCGCCCAGCAGTTTCTTCCTTACATCGTATCGGAAGTCGAACAACATGGACTGCCCCTTGAATTAGCGCTTCTTCCCATCGTCGAGAGTGCCTACAATCCTCGAGCTTATTCCAGGGCTGGCGCTGCTGGTCTATGGCAATTCATGCCATATACCGGCAAGCAGTATGGATTGACACAAGATTGGTGGTACGAAGGCCGAAGAGATGTCATTGATTCCACTGAAGCCGCATTACGTCATCTATATGACTTAAGTCAGGTGTTCGGCAACGACTGGCATTTGGCTCTCGCCGCATACAACGCCGGCATGTATGGCGTACAAAGAGCCATCAAGAGAAATCAGAAGCGTAACAAGCCGACCGACTACAGCAACCTGCGCCTGAATCGGGAAACCAGACATTTCGTTCCAAAGCTGATTGCAGTCAAGAATATTGTTTCCAATCCGGAAGCTTTCGGTCTGACTTTGCCATATCTCGCGATGCAGCCCGGATTTCAGGTGATTGAATTTGATTTTCAAGTTGACTTGGGGATTATCGCCGCTGATACTCGGATTCAGGAGTATAAGCTGGCAAAGCTCAATCCAGGCTTGCGCAGAACTGTCACGCCACCCAATGGACCGCATCGCGTGCTGGTACCACGCGGCCACTATGGCAAGGTGATGAAATGGAAATCCACTCTTGCGCCCTCACATGCAGTGTATACGGTTTTTTACAGCGTGAAAGCGGGTGATGCACTCAGTACCATCGCACAGAAACACAATGTTTCTGTGTCGGCCATCAAGACAGTCAATTCGAAGGATTCAGATCTGATTCGAATCGGTGAGTTACTGAGAATTCCGCATCCTACCGGACTCGCGCGCAGCGATATCGAGACCAACGCCAACGGTGACGTCATCTATCGCGTGAAAAAAGGCGACATCCTCGGCAGAATTGCATTGAAGTACGATGTATCGGTATCGGCGATAAAGTCAGCAAATCTGCTTTATTCCGACTTGATCAAGGTTGGTGAGACATTGCGAATTCCGATACCGGGCTCCAGATCGATACATGGCAAAACCGTAGCGAAGTCGGATTCATCGAATCGGAGCGGGCATCAGCAGTACATTGTCCATACCGTACGCTCCGGCGAATCTCTATATGTGATTGCCAAATTTCATGGAATCTCGATTTCGAGTTTGCGGAACGCCAATTCCCTTAATTCAGACTCTGTACAAGTTGGTCAGAATTTAAGAGTCCCTGTCAACAATACCGAAATCAGCAAAACAGCGGCCACGACAGACCAGGGCGGGATTATTCCAAGCGCGGTTTATGTCTACGTTGTTCGATCAGGTGATTCGCTTTGGACAATAGCCCGAAATCACCAGACGAGCGTTTCCAACCTGGAGAAGTGGAACGACATTGATCGACGCGACAAAATTCACTCAGGGCAGCGAATCATCATCCACGTCCAGTGATGTCGGCCGACTATGACTGATTCAACATCAGTCGAACTTTCCACAGGTCATCCCAGGATTTTCTTTTTTCCGTCGCCTTTCTCAGAAGATACGCCGGATGATAGGTAACGACGACATCGACATCTGTGTCACGATACTTTTGGGGTTTGCCTCTCAGTTCACGTAACGGGGCATCGGTATCCAGCAAAAGCTGTGCACTGACACGACCTAACGCCACAATCACCTTGGGCCTGATGATTTCGATCTGTCTTCTCAGATAATGCGAGCAGGCAGATGCCTCATCGGATAGCGGATCGCGGTTATTCGGCGGTCGGCACTTTACGACATTGGCGATGTATACCTGATCCCGTTCAAAACCCACTGCTGCAATCATCGCAGTCAGCAACTTACCCGCACGCCCAACGAACGGAAGGCCCTGAAGATCTTCCTGATGGCCTGGTCCCTCACCAATGAAAAGCAGATCTGCGTCAAGTGAACCTGCGCCAAAAACAGTATTGGTACGGGTTTTGCTCAACTGGCATCGCTGACACCCAGCAACGGCCACCTGCAGTGCCCGCACATCCATGGTGCCGATATCGGCAATCCGAACCGTATCGCTCCCCATTGCTGCCTGCGGCGGCCCGGGCAACTCCGCTTGATCCGGGTCAGCCTGTGTGTTTTGGTCGCGAAGTTTCCAGACCTCGACACCAATCGCTTTCAGGAAATCGTCGCCTGATGCCATCGAAACCGATCAGATCATGGAGCCTGTCTGGGGATGGGTCCGATGAGAAGAATTCAAACGGTTGACCGCATCAATGTACGCCTTGACCGAAGCGATGACAATATCGGTGTCCGCACCATGTCCATTGACAACATGACCGTTCTCCTTCAACCTGACACTGACCTCTCCCTGCGCATCAGTTCCACTGGTAATACTGTTCACGGAGTACAGTTCCAGACTGGGTTCGCAATCGATCAGTGATGACACAGCTTTGAAGCAGGCGTCAACCGGACCATTTCCCTGTGCCTGTGCATCACAATCGCCGCCGTTCATCTTCAGTGTCACCTGCGCAACCGGACTGCAATCGGTATCGGAACAGACTTTCAGCGACTTCAGCTCGATCGCTTCATCACCATGAGTCGTACCCGCCTCAACCATCAGACCGATCAGGTCATCGTCGAAAATCTCATGTTTTCTGTCTGCCAAGCTCTTGAACTTCCCAAATGCCGATAGAAGCTCATCGTCCGATTCGAATTTAAATCCGAGCTCGTTGATACGCTGTTGAAATGCATGTCGGCCGGAGTGCTTGCCGAGAACCATTTTACTGGTTGCCCATCCCACATCCTGCGGCCTCATGATTTCATACGTTTCGCGCTTCTTCATGACACCGTCTTGATGAATCCCAGATTCATGTGCAAACGCGTTGGCGCCTACAATCGCCTTGTTCGGCTGTACCGGGAACCCGGTCACACTCGAAACGAGACGACTTGCCGGAACAATCTGCGACGTATCGATTCCGGTGTCACAATCGAAATAATCCCTTCGGGTTCGCACTGCCATCACGATCTCTTCCAGCGAAGCATTTCCGGCACGCTCACCCAGACCGTTGACTGTGCACTCGACCTGTCGTGCTCCTTTCAGCACGGCAGCCAGTGAATTGGCGACCGCTACGCCCAAATCGTTATGGCAGTGTACCGAAAAGACCGCTTTGTCTGAATTGGGAATATTTTCGATTAGGTCTTCGATCAGCTGCCCGAACTGAGATGGCATGTTGTATCCGACCGTATCAGGAATGTTGATCGTACCAGCACCTGCATCAATCGCCGCCTCAATGATCCTGCATAGGAAATCAAATTCTGAACGGCCTGCATCTTCGGGTGAAAACTCGACATCGTCTGTACTGTTTCTTGCTTTGCGAACCGCCCATACTGCCCTCTCCAACACCTGATCTGCAGACATGCGGAGCTTTTCTTTCATGTGAATCGGCGAGGTTGCGATGAATGTGTGGATTCGACCGGAAGCTGCAGGCTCAACAGATTTGGCTGCCAGATCAAGGTCCCCCTCTACCGCCCGTGCCAATGCACACACAGTACTGTCAGTGATTTCCCTTGCGACCTGGTGTACAGCCTCAAAATCACCCTTGCTTGCTGCCGGAAAACCGGCTTCAATTACGTCAACCCGCATTTTCGCCAGCAAATGCGCAATCGCAAGCTTTTCTTCCGCAGTCATGGATGCGCCAGGACTCTGCTCCCCGTCGCGCAATGTAGTATCAAAAATAATGAGTTTATCTGCCATCGAATCAATCTTGTTGGTCTGAATGTAAAATCCGCAACATCCGGTTACCGGATGTCAGGCGTGTAGGGATAATTCAATTGAAAAGATACAGCGCGCCTAGTGGCGCAGCAGCAGTAGAAGCAGGTCTGCGGAACTTCGAAGAACTTTTGAAAGAATGGTATACATCGGTCTATTGGCAACGTTTATACCATAAATCGTCTGATCAAATCAACAGTGAAGCGATTATTCAAAACCAACCGCGTAGCGGTCGGGCAATGTCATCTAGTCGCCTGAACCATCCCCGCCCGCTGGTATTCTTGCTCTTCTTCGCAAATTCCCATTCATCCAGATGATTGCTCCACTAACCAGATAGATCAAGCACACTGCGAACAAAACTCGCGGCGGATCGATCGAAACGACAGCAATAGCCAGCACGATCACAATGCTGGCGATAAAAGGCACACGCCCCTTGACGCCGAAATTCTTGAAACTCAGATAAGGTATGCTGCTGACCATCAGAAGTGCCAACATGACGACGATAAAGAATGTAACCTCGGACAAGACCGGAAACTGCGATGCCGAAGGCGATACCATCACCCACATCCATGTCACCAGAAACGCTGCTGCCATCGGACACGGCAACCCTTGAAAATACGCCGGATTCGGTGAGGAGATCGTATTGAATCGTGCCAGACGCAAAGCCGTTGCTGAAACAAACAGAAACGCACCCAACCATCCGATCTTGCCAAATGCATGAAGGGTCCACTCATAGACGATCAGTGCCGGCGCAAGACCAAAGCAGATCACATCCGACAAGCTATCGTACTCCTTCCCGAACAGGCTGGAAGTCTTGGTAAGACGTGCCACTCGGCCGTCTAGGCCGTCCAGCACTGTGGCAATGAGGATTGCGATCGCGGCAATCTCGAATTTCTGCTGCGTTGCCTGAATGACCGAGAAAAATCCAAAGAAAAGCGCCCCCGTAGTCAGAAGGTTCGGAAGAACATAGATTCCCCGACGTTTGCTATCGCGCAATGTGGAACTCTTCGAAAGGTTCTTGTGCTTCGGTGACGAAACATTCACTGTTGCTTCAGCACGGGATTTTTCCTGATCTGTGGTCATGAGACTTGGCTGAATTAGGACCGGTTCCTCAAGTATTCTACCATCACGTTTGCGATAGTTGCTGTCTGACTGCTGACGGGATAAAGCGGACCAATGTCCAAGATCGAACCTTTTGAAACGAAATCGATACTGAATGCGTCAGATTCTGCCGGCATGACCGACAGTCGATCTACGCCATGAATCCAATAATGTCTGCGCCGCCCCTGACCTTGTCACCGACATTGACGGTTATCCGATACTCTTGGGGAACGAACAGCTCAACCCGGGAACCGAAGCGGATGAAACCGTATCTCTCACCGCGCTGTACACTTTGTCCTTCCGTCACGTAACACAGAATTCGACGCGCAATGAGACCGGCAATCTGGATACAGGTCACTTCCTTATCATCACCGGTTCGAATGACTATTGAATTCCGTTCGTTCTCTTCGGACGACTTGTCGACTGCCGCATTGAGAAATTTTCCCTGCCGGTAGATTCGCTGAAACACCTCACCTGACACCGGTATCCGTGTGGCGTGCACCGAGAATACGTTGAGAAAAATTGCAATGTTGGTCGCTTTCTTGCCGCTGACCGGATCCGTCGTCTGCCGAACGGTCACCACCTTGCCATCCGCAGGTGATACGATCGCACCTTTGTCGTTGGGAATTTCCCGCACCGGGTCGCGGAAAAACTGCACCATGAACAACGCAATCAGCCAACACAAGAAGGCCAATGCCCCGCCTGCCACAAACTGAACAACGATCGCGAGAAGCAGTCCGCCTGCCACAAACGGATACCCCTCACGCGCAAGCTGCATTTCAGTTCACGTCGCGGTCAACCAACCGTCCAGCTGCAATCCATGGCATCATAGAACGTAACGAAGAGCCGACTTCCTCAATGCCGCGGCCAGCGGAAGCCTGCCTGAGAGAGTTGAACCGCTTGTTTCCGCTCGCGTTCTCTTCCATCCATTCATTGGCAAATTTACCGGATTGGATTTCCGAAAGGATCCTTCGCATTTCCTGACGGGTCTCATCATTGACGATCCTCGGTCCGCGAGTCAGATCTCCAAATTCAGCTGTATTGGAGACTGAATATCGCATGTTCTGAATGCCGCCCTCGTAAATCAGATCTACGATCAGCTTCAGTTCATGCAAACACTCAAAGTATGCCATTTCCGGCGCATACCCAGCTTCAACGAGCGTATCGAATCCCGCCTCAATCAACGCCGTTGCACCACCACACAATACTGTCTGCTCGCCGAACAGATCTGTTTCAGTCTCTTCACGGAAACTGGTCTCAATGATGCCAGCGCGGCCACCGCCGATTGCAGATGCATACGCGAGTGCGACGTCTCTGGCAGTGCCGGATGCATCCTGGTGGATTGCGATCAGACAGGGTACACCACCTCCATTCGAATATGTGGACCGGACTAAATGGCCGGGACCCTTGGGTGCAATCATGAAAGTATCGATATTGGCCGCTGGCGCAATGAACTTGAAATGAATGTTGAATCCATGCGCAAATGCGATCGCGGAACCAGGTTTGAGATTCGGTGCGACTTCCGATTCGTAGAGCTTCGCTTGCGTCTCGTCGGGAACAAGCATCATCACGACATCGGCACTCGCGACAGCTTCAGACACCTCGGCAGTTGCGATACCCGCCATGTCTGCTTTCGCCCGCGACGAGGATTCCGCACGCAAGCCCACAACAACATCAACACCACTATCCTGAAGGTTCCCAGCGTGAGCATGACCTTGTGAACCAAATCCGATTACTGCGACCCGTTTCCCCAGTATGTTGGAGAGGTCCGCATCACCGTCATAATAAACTTTCATATTGAGTTCCTATTTTCCCTTTCTACCGTTTGTACGAGAAATCGGCGCACTCAGCGCTGATTCGCCTCTTGCTATGCCTGATACGCCTGTACGAACCAGTTCAATAATTTCGGTCATTTTCACCTGCTCAATGAATCCATCGAGTTTGGAACTTGCACCGGTCAGTTCGACAGTATAGACAGACTGTGTTACATCAATGACCCGGCCCCGGAAAAATTCCACCAGCCGCTTGACTTCGTCGCGCTGTTCTCCGACCGCGCGAACCTTGATCAGCATCAACTCCCGCTCGATATGCTTGTCTTCTGTCAGATCAACCAGCTTTACGACTTCAATCAGCTTGTTCAGTTGCTTGGTGATCTGCTCGATCACGCCTTCCGAACCGACCGTTACGATGGTCATCCGCGAAAGCGTGGCATCTTCGGTCGGTGCGACCGTCAAGGTTTCAATGTTGAAGCCCCGTGCTGAGAACAGACCGGCAACTCTGGCCAGCGCTCCAGGTTCATTTTCCAGAAGAACGGAAATTATGTGTCGACTATCCACTTATGCCAGCTCCCGCTCCTGCGGAGTGCCGTTTGCGGTCGAACTGAGATGCATTTCATTATGCCCGCTACCCGCAGCGATCATTGGAAAGACATTTTCGCGCTGGTCAGTGATGAAGTCCATGAACACCAATTCGTCCTTGCGGGCCATGCACTCGACCAAGGCTTCCTCGACATCAGCCGGATTTTCCACCCGCATGCCGCGGTGTCCGAAACTTTCCGCCAGATCAACAAAATTTGGCAATGCATCCATATACGAGTGGGAGTAACGGTTGTCGTAGAAAAACTCCTGCCACTGACGCACCATGCCCATATAACGGTTGTTGAGATTGATGATCTTGATCGGCAAGTCGTACTGCTTGCAGGTAGACAGTTCCTGTATGCACATGATGATGCTTGCCTCACCGGTCACACAGACAACATCTGATTCCGGATATGCAAGGCGGACACCCATTGCGGCCGGAAGACCGAATCCCATCGTGCCGAGACCACCGGAATTCACCCACCGACGCGGATTGTCGAACCGATAGAATTGTGCGGCCCACATCTGATGCTGACCCACGTCCGACGTTACAAACGCCTCTCCTTTGGTCACCTTGTATAGTTTCTCCAACACCAGTTGGGGCTTTATTTTGTCGCTGTCGAGATCGTAGGCCAGGCAATCAACTGACCGCCACGATTCGATCTGATTCCACCAGCTTGCAATACGGCTGGCATCTGGATTCGGCGCCAGTTCCTTCACTGCCGACACCAAGTCAGCCAGAACGTGTTTGGCATCGCCGACGATGGGTACATCAACATTGACGTTCTTGCCGATGGATGAGGGATCGATATCGATGTGAATGATTTTCGAATAAGGGGAGAACTTTGCCAGATCACCCGTAATCCGGTCGTCGAATCGCGCACCCACAGCCAACATGACGTCACAATCGTGCATCGCCAGATTTGCTTCATAGGTACCATGCATGCCCAGCATTCCGATAAACAGGGGATCATTGGCCGGATAGCAACCCAGCCCCATCAGTGTATTCGTACACGGAAACTGCAGATGGCGCACCAATTCGCGCAACTCCTGTTCACCGCCCGACAGCGAGACTCCGCCACCGGAATAGATGATTGGACGTTCAGCCTCAATCAACAACTTTGCCGCCCGCTTGATCTGACCGAGATGCCCCCGTACTGTCGGATTGTAGGAACGCATGAAGATCGTCTTCGGGTAAATGTACTCGGTCTTGTGAGCTGTCACATCTTTGGGGACATCGACAACAACCGGGCCGGGACGTCCAGTATTCGCAATGTAGAATGCCTGCTTGATTGTAGTCGCGAGATCGCGCACGTCGCGAACCAGAAAACTGTGTTTTACGCACGGTCTTGTAACACCCAGTGCATCCACTTCCTGAAATGCATCATCACCGATCAGATGAGTCGCGACCTGTCCCGAAAGCACGACCATGGGAATGGAATCCATATATGCAGTCGCAATTCCGGTTACGGTGTTGGTCACGCCTGGTCCCGAAGTGACGAGTACCACCCCCGGCCGGCCGGTTACCCGCGCATATCCATCCGCCGCATGAGTCGCACCCTGTTCATGCCGGACCAGGATATGGCGCACGTCATCCTGTTTGTACAGGGCATCGTATATGTGCAAGGCCGCGCCGCCGGGATAGCCGAAAATATAATCGACTCCCTCGTCTTTCAGGCAACGCACCAATATATCGGCACCTGTTAACTCCATCTGAAGAGTCCCCCTCGATTCGGAGCAGGTATTTCCACTAAAGATCCTGCGAAAGAATAAGATTAAACATGTGATTATAGTTAGTGATTCATTGAAACTAGAAAAAATTCACGCTGGAGTCTTGCTTCAGTCAGGTCGCGCCGCACTTGGCGACACTGAGTCAATTCTGTCGAGCTGCGATATTTCAGGATAAAGATTCACCGTGCTTGGTTGAGAAAGCTGCTGACACCACCACATGTGGCAGTCAGTCAGACCACTGCGAGGGCAGGCTAACCTACTTGATGGATTCAGTTCTATAAAGCAGTAGTGGATTTCGTTTACTGTGTTGATTTTTTGTGCAATCCCCACGCGTCAAACCTACTGAGTGATATTTTCTTGTCTCTGCTACCTCCGGTACACATTAACTGCAAATTGGAAGCTTTATCAGTACCGATTCGCGGCGCGGCTGGTGCAGGTAACATCTAGCCACTTCATGGAAAATGAAATTGAAGGTGTTGAATTATGGGTTGTGCCTGTAGCACCCATTTCAGCTTGTTTTGAGTGTCGTCTCATCGATGAAATTCGATTTTACCTGATCAGTTCGAGTGTTCAAATTAACGCCACTTGAAGCAGTTTATTCCTGACTGTTCGCTTAAAATAGGGTTTTCTGGCAGACACTATCTATGGCTTAAAAGTATGTCAAATAGAACCGCTACAGAATGGCTTCGCACTATTGAGAATCATGTAGAACACGCAGGGGACGGTCTTTGGCTCGAAGAATTAGTCTGCGATTTAGGTGATCAAATCCTGGAATGGGACCTTAAGGAAGTGTTTCCTTGGGACGAGTGGCCAGATCGAACCCGCATATTTGGTAGTTCTTCCTCTGTCGACGTGGGAATCGATATCGTCGGCGTTAAAAATGATAGTTCATTAGTGGCCATTCAGTGCAAAGCAAGATCCAGTGGCAGAGATCTCAGAGTCAGTGATATTGCTCCATTTAGGATGAGTGCAGGAGACGACAAATGGTCTGAACTATGGGTGGTTTCCAACGTACAGTTCAGTCGTGGGGTAAGAGAAGCTAATTTGCGGTCTGAGTCAAAGCCATTAAAGTTAGTTGATTTCGTTGAACCGGTACGGACACTCGCTTATCAAGAAATTAGCGGAAAAAAAGAAGACAAAGAATTAACTAATATGCAGGACGAAGTGGTTGCTAAAGTTCTTAACGGACTAAAAAATCATGCGAAGAATGGACGGAGCGAGTGGAATTGCGGTGAGGCTCGAGGACAAATTGTCATGCCATGTGGGACAGGCAAAACACGGGTGGCATATCGAGTAATGAAAGAAATTGTTAATTCTGGCGAATTAACCATTGTCCTCGTTCCTTCGATCGCACTTGTTTCCCAAATAAAACGAGAGTTTCAAATACTTGCACGTCAAGATCATATCGAAATGCGGACACTTGCTATATGCTCCGACAGCACAGCCGGAGGCTTCAAGAACGGACGCGTAAAATCTGAGGACAAGATCAATTTGGCCACCGACCCAACGCTCGATACCAGTTGTGTCCATAGTTACGAAGTTGTAGGGGATACCGCTACAAGCGAAGAACAAGTTGTCAAATGGCTACAGAAACAAAAAGAGGAGTCAGCCAATGCAATTATGACATTGTTTTCAACATATCAGTCAGCACACAATACCGCGGCAGGTCTGCTTTGCTTGGGCATAAAGGCGAAGTTGATGATTTGTGACGAGGCGCATCGCACGGCAGGAATCAAGAAAATTCCGAAAAATGGGGAACGCTTGCGGAATTTTACGCTTTGTCACGACAAAGACAAATTCCCAGCCATATATCGCCTGTATCAAACCGCGACTCCTCGAGTATTTACGAATATTAAAGCTAACCAAAAGGCGGACCTCCTTTACGTAAACGACACCACATGGGATGTCCGAACGATGAACGATGTTGCAACCTTTGGACCAGAACTTTATCGACTTAGTTATGTTGACGCTGTAAAACGGAATTTGCTATCCGACTACCGCATCATAGCTTGGGGAATAAGAGAATCGGACGAAGTTCACAAGATTGCAAAGAAATTGAACGAAAATACAATCTTATCTGATAACGACGCTAGTCACTGGGATTCAAACAAAGCGATGCGGGCATTGACATTGGCAGCATTTCTAGCGGGTTGTGTAAAGAATGTGAACGTGCGATCCGTCATCGCATTCTGCAATCGGATTAAGTTATCTTCCGAACTTGCTATAGCCGTTGAGTCTAAGCCAATTCGAGAATGGCTAGCCGATTACTTTCAACGCGTCGGAATCAAACAATCGCCAGTGAAGTTTAATGTTCAGCACATAGATGCTTCTTTCCCTAGTGCAAAACGTAACGATGCACTACACAAACTTGGTGCGGCCGATCTCGAAAGTCCATTCTGCATCTCTAATGTTGGAATTTTTGGAGAGGGCACAGATTCTCCAGGATTGAGTGCAGTAGCCTTTCTAAACCCGCGGAAAAG
Source organism: Acidiferrobacterales bacterium (assembly GCA_028820695.1). Taxonomy (NCBI): domain Bacteria; kingdom Pseudomonadati; phylum Pseudomonadota; class Gammaproteobacteria; order Acidiferrobacterales; species Acidiferrobacterales bacterium. The sequence continues at coordinate 31,143 of JAPPIB010000040.1, forward strand.
TCCAGTTGATGTAATTCAAGCAGTTGGACGAGCTATGCGTAAATCGCCAGATAAAAATCTTGGATACATCCTAGTGCCAGTTGTCATTCCCAAAGATCATGACCCCGAAAACTTTCTTCGTAATTCCAGCCCGGAACAAGGTTGGGAAGAGCTAGGGCAAATTCTTCAAGCTTTACGGGCGCATGACGGGCGGATTGAAGACCATCTTGAATCTTTGATGGAGTTTTATGCTCCGCCACCACCAGTTGAATACGCCAAGCATATCGTTGTAACAAAGCAACCAAATCATCCTTTTCAAGTGTTTGAGTTAAATACGAAAACTCAAACAGTAGAACAGGTGCTAGCACCAAAGAATGAAAATGACAAGGTGAGCATCGCAAATCGATTGCAGCGAGATAGTGGCAAGGTTCGTGAAATCAAGGAAGTTTCCGAGTTAGACCCCTTACATCCGCCTATGTCTATATCAGCAGTTATAGTAGATAACAATCAAGATTTACACATAAAGGATTTGACGTACACGACTTCGCAGGGAAGTGACAATCCTTTCAACGAACGTTGGGATCCCGTTGAGTCAATCGAAAAGGTAAAGAAGTTCATTCGAGACGACAAGCGGAGAAAGAAAACTCAAGCGCGGCGGATTAATCCCCGCATTAAGAGAAAGACTTATAGGCAACTCGAATTGGGTGAAAAGATATTGCATCTTGGAGGAGATAAGCTTGCTCATGCTCAGACAGGCATACACTTAAATCTCCTTGAACGATCTGGAATTCAAACAGGTTCGAAACGCGACATTAATTTATTAAGAGGAACGGTACGGACAGTGGCGGAGCACCTTCGTTCCGAAGATCTTGAAGAAATCTTAGCTCTTAGATTGGGAGTGGAAAATGTCGAAAGGTCTACGTCAGGAGTAGCCGACGCGTGCGTAATTACCGCAGTAATTTGGGTCAACGCTGCAATCATGCATGCGCGATTAGCGAGGCATAACTCCAACAAATTATCTGACATCAGACCTATTGAAGCCTCTGTTTCCGACGTAACTCCAGCTCGAGGATTGATTGAATCTTGGCAGAAAATATTGGTTCATGATTATGTGCCAATTTTTCAAGTTGCGCTTGAACTATTGCACGACGTAGCGTTCAAAAATCTCGAATGCGTATCGGATGCACTGAGGCAACTAGCAAAGGATGCTTCAGAAATCGCCGATCATTACGCCAATCTTGGCATGGACCACGCTGGAGAGTTGTTTAACGAAGTAATGGGAAATCAGAGAAGCGACGGTGCATTTTTTACACGACCTCTAGCAGCAACGATGCTTTCCGAATTATGCCTGCATGCTTCTTCTGAAACAAACTGGCTGGATGATGACTTGTGGGAAAAGCGTAGAATATTCGACCCCGCCTGCGGAAGTGGAACGATTCTCGTTGCAATGATGAATGCAATAAAACGACGCATAGCACTCGCAGGGGGGGGGCAGATACAATCAGGCGTTTCCATCATCGAGCCGTTGAACGCTTGATTATAGGAGCTGATATCAATCACGTCGCACTTCAACTCGCTGGGTGTCAGTTGACGCTCGGAGACTTATCCACCTCCTACGATAGAATGAACTTGTACTCCATGAGTTACGGTACAGATGAACCAGATGCCGTTAAGCTGGACGTAAAGACAGGTACAGTAGAAGTTTTATTGAACGAAGCCGCTGCGCGGCAGTATCCCCATCCGGCCTTCATCGGTTAATC
>JAPPIB010000041.1 GCA_028820695.1 Acidiferrobacterales bacterium
ATTATACCGGCAGGGCTTTTCTTGTTTTTGACTTGTCTAAAGAGATTTCAGGGTGCTTTTGGTCCACCCCGACTCGACGAAATTCGGCTATATTAATCTGTACACTGATTCATGACTTGGATACTCGTTTCTATATCAACTCGATGGAATTCCCAGCGCGGCGCCTGTGGTGCCGGATCTCATACGACAGGCGTGTCTATTTCATGAATCTCTCGAACCATCACATCAGCTAGGGAATTGCAATTGCATACTCCAAACCCATCCGCCCGCGAGCAGGTATTCGGAAACGTTCGCCATTCACTGGCGAGTCTGGGCCCGACAATCCGGCAAAACGCACAGACTGAGTACGACAAGGCCATGTCAACCGAGACACCGAGCCCGGTTGTCGATGGACTGCTGGTCGAAAATTTCCTGGCCAAACATGGCGCGGTGCATGGTACATCGAAAACTGTTCGCAGTTATGCTGAGGTTCCGGCTGCGGTCAGCGAATTTCTCGACGCGCACAGTCTGCCATCTGAAATGATCATGGGTGCGTCACCGTTTCTCAAGAACCTTGACTGGCCGGATAGCTGGCGGGTTGAGACGCGAAACGCCCGCAAGACAGATCTAGTTTCCGTGACCGACGCGGTATGCGCAATCGCCGAAACCGGTACAATCGTACATGTCAGTTCGCCCACCGCTTCGTCAACACACGCGTTTGTGCCCGAAAACCACGTAGTGATTATCAATTCCGGCGAGATTGTGCGGCATCTTGACGATGCGTTGCGGCTGATCTCAGCCAGGATGGACGGCGGCACGTCAGGTGTGCATATGATCACCGGTCCGTCAAAAACAGCAGATGTGGAGCAGACGATCCAATATGGCGCACACGGACCGCGACGTCTGCACGTAATCATGATCGATGCCAAATAGTACCGCCATGAATCTTAAATCGCAGCGTAAGTCTTGCTACAGCTATGATGACCTCCTTTCGTGCGGTCGGGGTGAGCTGTTCGGTGAGGGTAATGCACAGTTGCCACTACCGCCAATGCTGATGTTTGATCGCATAACCAATATTGACAGTGCGGGCGGAGAATATGGTCGGGGAATCGTAGAGGCGGAGTTGGATGTAAGCCCCGATCTTTGGTTTTTCGAATGTCACTTTCAGGGCGATCCCGTCATGCCTGGATGTCTCGGCCTCGATGCTCTATGGCAGCTGGTTGGATTCTACCTTGGCTGGCTCGGCAAACCTGGCAGCGGCCGTGCATTGGGCTCGGGAGAGGTCCGGTTCACAGGGCAGGTTACAGAAGATATAAAGCTGATCACCTATAGGATTCACATCCGGCGGGTGATTGCCACCAAACTGGTCATGGGGATCGCCAATGGGATTGTGGAAGCAGACGGAAAACAAATCTATAAGGGATCTAATCTGAGAGTTGGGCTATTCAAGTTGAAATGAATATGAGAAGGGTTGTTGTAACAGGACTTGGTATTGTTTCGAGTATTGGGCGCGACTGTCGCGAAGTGACTCAGTCATTGCGCGACGGTGTGTCCGGTGTCAGTTTTGAGCCGCAGTACGAGAAATTGGGGTTTCGCAGCCAAATTCACGGTGCGATCGATCTTGATCTGGATCGCGCCATTGACCGTCGGGCGCGTCGATTCATGGGAGACGGTGCGGCCTACAACTATCTTGCGATGCATCAAGCGATTGAGGACTCGGGTTTGGATGAGGAGCAAGTTTCCAATCCCCGAACCGGCATGATCATGGGTTCCGGAGGCGCCTCGACGGAAAACATCATCGCTGCCACCGACATGCTCCGCTCGAAGGGCATTCGCGGTGTGGGCCCATTTCGGGTTCCGCGAACCATGTCGAGTACCAATTCAGCGACCTTGAGCACCAACTTCAAGATTCGGGGAGTCAGTTATTCGGTCAGCTCCGCTTGTGCGACCAGCGCACACTGCATCGGCAACGCAATGGAACTGATTCAGCTGAACAAGCAGGACATTGTCTTTGCCGGCGGCGGTGATGAGATTCACTGGTCGATGACGATGCTGTTTGATGCCATGCGTGCCCTGTCAGGAAACTACAACGATTGCGCCGAGAGGGCGTCGCGTCCCTTTGATGTCAGCAGGGATGGGTTTGTCATCTCCGGCGGCGGCGGTGTCGTAGTCCTTGAGGAACTCGAGAGCGCACTTGCGAGAGGTGCGAGAATATACGCCGAACTGATCGGGTATGGCGCGACCTCTGATGGATTCGATATGGTCCAGCCCTCCGGTGATGGTGCCGTTCGGTGCATGCGGATGGCACTTGAAAATGTCGATCAGCCCGTCGACTATATCAACGCCCATGGAACCAGTACTCCGATTGGCGATACGCAGGAACTGAATGCGATCTGCGAGGTTTTCAGCGATATACCCCGTATTGCGTCGACCAAGTCGCTGACCGGTCATGCACTTGGGGCTGCCGGCGTCAACGAGGCAATCTATACCCTGTTGATGATGGATAACGACTTCATCAGCCCCTCGATCAATATCGAGGAATTGGACCCTGCCGCGGCAGATATGCCCATCGTTCGCGAACCGGAAAATATCGAGGTGAACACCGCCATGTCGAACAGTTTTGGCTTTGGCGGAACGAATGCGACCTTGGTATTCCAAAAATTGTCTCCGTAATCCGCTTTCGGTCTTGACTTCAACGAAACAGGTGCTGATTCAGACACATCGCAATCCCATGCATGTCGCGATGTGGCTGCTGATCATCTGTATCATGATTTACGGCGTGATTGCGATTGGTGGTTATACACGCCTGACAGATTCCGGCCTGTCCATGGTTGACTGGCACCCGATCTCAGGAGTGTTGCCCCCGCTTACACACACCCAATGGATTGCGGAGTTTGAGCATTACCAGCAATTTCCCGAATACAAGACCGTCAATAGTGATCTTTCGCTTCCGGGATTCAAGCGGATATTTTGGATTGAGTATGCGCATCGCATGGCTGGTCGGTTGGTCGCTCTGGCATTTCTGGTGCCATTTGCATTCTTTCAGATACGGGGCTATTTCAGTGTGGCGATGACCCTGCGGTTGATTGCGGTCTTCGTCGTCGGTGGCTTACAGGGCTTGCTGGGTTGGTACATGGTCAAAAGTGGCATGGTGGGTGATCCTTCTGTCAGTCAGTATCGACTGGCGGCTCATCTGGGTCTGGCAGTATTGCTCTATGGTTATGTCCTGTGGCTGCTGATCGGGCTGGTCGGCACAAGAATCCGCCTGCACCATACTGGCAGCCCGAGGCGGCTGCTCGCCGGCATTGCCATCTGCATCAGCCTGGTCGCTATAATGCTGCTCAGTGGTGGATTCATGTCGGGCACGCGTGCAGGCTTTGTCGTCAATACATTTCCCCATATGAATGGAGAGTGGATTCCGGACCTGCTATTTTCGCTGACTCCGTTATGGGCGAATTTGTTTGAAAACGTGATCGCCATTCAGTTTATCCATCGCTGGGTCGCTTTCGCACTGGTTGTGGCGACAGTCTTTGTCTGGTTTCAGCGATTTTCCATGAGTCGTTCCTTGACTCGGGTAGTGCTGGACTCAGTGCTGGTCATCACGCTGTGCCAGTTTGGTCTGGGGGTGGCAACTTTGTTAAGTCGGGTGGAATTGCCGGTCGCGCTGGCACATCAATCCGGATTTGTGATCTTGTTGAGTAGTTTGATTATTTTACTGAGAATGATTGTGATCGGTTTGCACAACGAAGCGACGAATCAGGGCAGAGCCGTGAACGGGTAAGGAGGTATTGAAATGCGAACTTGGATAAAAAATCCACTGGCAGTTTTTGCTGAGAATTCGGCCGGTGGAATGGTGATCGAAAATGACCGGATTGTTGAATGTCTTGCAAGCGGCGCCACGCCGCAAGTTTCCTGTGACAGCGTATTCGACGCTTCCGAGCACGTCATTTTGCCCGGGTTGATCAATGCCCACCATCATTTCTTCCAGACCTTGACCCGGGCCTACGGACCCGCATTGAACAAGGAATTGTTTGCGTGGCTGACGACCCTGTATCCGGTCTGGTCTCGTCTGACTGCCGAACAGCTGGCAGACGCGACAGAATTGGCACTCACGGAACTTTTGCTTTCCGGATGTACAACAGCCTCCGACCACCACTACATGTTCCCGGAAGGGCTTGAGAACGGTATCGATATCCAAGTGGAGACTGCACAGAAGGTCGGCATACGTGTCGCATTGACTCGGGGCAGTATGGACCTTTCGGATGCCGAGGGCGGATTGGCGCCGGCTTCTACTGTCCAAACGACAGATGCGATTCTCGCCGATTCGGAACGCGTGATCCGGGAGCATCATGATCCGAGTGAGGGGTCGATGCAGCAGATTGCTCTTGCACCGTGCTCTCCGTTCGGTGTGACCCGAGAGTTGATGATCGAATCGGTTCGCATGGCTGATGAGTTTGGTGTTACCTTGCATACACATCTTGCCGAAACCCAGGATGAGAATAATTTTTGTATCAGGGAATATGGCTGTCGTCCGGTCGACTATCTTGAAGGGGTAGGATGGATGAAAGACAATGTCTGGCTGGCGCATGGCATCCACTTCAATGACGAGGAAATCAAACGGTTGGGTGCGGCGAAGGTAGGCATTTCACATTGTCCGGGCTCAAACATGCTGCTTGCCTCCGGAATCTGCCCCACCCAGGAATTGCTGCAAAGCGGCGCCCGCATCGGAATTGGCGTCGATGGATCTGCTTCCGAGGATGCTTCCAATATGATTCAGGAAGCTCGGCTGGCGTTACAGATTCAGCGGCTTCGATATGGTTCGAAGAAAATTACGCACCTTGATGCGATCGAATGGGCCACACAGGGGTCAGCGGCGTGTCTGGGACGGGATGACATCGGTGTGGTCGCGAGTGGAAAGCAGGCCGACCTCGCGATGTACAAACTTGATGAGTTGCGGTTTTCGGGTGCGGGAGACCCGCTCGCCGCCTTGATACTCTGTGGCGCACATCGTGCTGACCGTGTCATGGTTGCGGGTGCTTGGCGGGTAGTTGACGGCGAGATTCCAGATGTTGACCTGTCGGAACTTATGGCACGTCATCAGGCATCATCGCGTAAGCTCATGCAGGTGCATTGATTGGGCGATCGTGTCATCAAACTAAATAAAGTATCTGAAATCAATAAGTTCGACAGTCTTGCTTCGTCTCTGATCGTCTTTGCAGCCCGGATTTGAGATTTCCAGGCAATGAAGTTGGTTTATAATTTTGCCATCAGTAGACTAACACCCAAGTCCGGGGGTTTCATATGATAATCGGTTGCCACATTGATTGTGGGAAGGTCGCGAACAGGGTGTCAGAACGCTTGGCGCTCGTGGTCCCAATGATTGGGTTGTGTCTGATTTCCCCCGCAGCCAACGCTGCCGTCGAATCGGAATCGGCCTTCGTTTTCAATTCGTTCTCCTTTTTGCTTTGGGGCGCATTTGTCATGTGGATGTGCGCCGGTTTTACGATGTTGGAAGCAGGGTCCGTTCGCACCAAGAATGCGTCGGTTATCTGTATGAAGAATATCGGACTGTATTCGATCGCCGGCATCGCTTTTTATCTGATCGGATACAACCTCATGTACGTGGATGTGAATAAGTTTGTAGGCTCATTTACGTTCTTTTACAGTTCAACACCGGCGGAATACGCTTTGTTGGACGGCAATGCTGAGGCGTTGGATGAAGTTCTGAAGTCCGACTATTCGACTATGTCGGATTGGTTCTTCCAAATGGTCTTTGTAGCGACTACCGCTTCCATTGTCTCGGGAACCTTGGCCGAACGAGTCAAGCTGTGGTCATTCTTTCTGTTCATCGCGGTGCTGACCGCGGTCATCTACCCGATCGTCGGCGCTTGGACTTGGGGTGGCGGCTGGCTGTCGGAACTTGGGTTTCAGGATTTTGCCGGATCATCGATCGTACACTCGACAGGTGGCTGGGCAGCACTTGCAGGTGCGGTGGTTGTCGGATCAAGAATGAATAAGTTCCGCAAGGACGGAAGAGTGAAAAACACACCCCCTTCCAATGTCCCTGCTGTCACATTGGGTGTCTTTATCTTGTGGCTTGGTTGGTTTGGTTTTAACGGCGGTTCCCAACTTGCGCTCGATTCGGCAGTCAACGTGGTCGCAATGAGTGTTATCCTGGTCAATACAAATCTTGCCGCTGCGGCTGGCGTTCTGGTTGCTGTGACTGTATCGCGACCTTTGCTGGGGCGTGTCGACTTGCTGGCGGTTCTCAACGGTGCGATCGCCGGTTTGGTGGCGATTACCGCTGGCCCGGACATACAGGCACACCAATGGGCGATTGTGATCGGTGGTGTTGGTGGCTTCATCAGTACTGCGGGCATCAAGGTGTTGGAAAAATTAAAGATTGATGATGTGGTTGGCGCCATTCCGGCGCACATGTTTGCCGGTGTCTGGGGTACGCTAGCGGTCTGCATTGCGGGCGGTGGAAACTTCATGGTTCAGCTCACCGGTGTCGTCGCAATCGGAGCATTTACCTTTGTGACATCATTTGTCATTTGGAAAGTAATCAGTGCGACTGTCGGCGCGCGGGTAACCCCGACTGTTGAGGCATTGGGACAGGATGTAACAGAACTGGGAATTGAGGCCTATCCGGAATTCGTAATCTTACCAGACGACGAAGATGCCGATGTTTAGAATGGCAGCCATTGGAACCGGGAATCAGCCGGCACGGTAAAATTGACATGAGGTTTTTGGATACTGAGGTAACATGCGATTTCGAAATCCGCGTTATGGACAATGTTGTTTTGGATAGTTTTCAGTTGTGTTTGAGATTAAAGTGTGTTCTAATGCAGACGCTGTGAATATTTGAAGTCGACCCGATATCGTTGAGTAGAATCAGGAGTCTGTCCCTTTGAATAACTGACGACTTACGTGATCAATCGGGAAATCGTCTTCCATCGGGCGGAAGGAACCGGAGTCAGTTTGGACTGTCAGAATAAATCAGACTTTTTGTTTGTAGTTGAATCAAGTTAGGAATTTGGAGGTCATCAGATGGATATTCCTACAGAGAGAGTAGACGGAGCGCTAATCCTGCAGCCGAGCGGTAGAATTGATGGGCAAAATGCTGTCGATTTTCAGACTGCAATTGAATCCATTGTCACTGATTCCGACAATGCGGTAGTTCTGGAATTGACTGATCTTGTGTACATCAGCAGCGCAGGACTTCGAGTGATTTTGTTGCTTGCAAAGACTCTGAAGAGTCGAAATGCTCAGTTCGCGATGTGCTCGATTTCCGGATCAGTCAAGGATGTTTTCGATATCAGTGGCTTCGGAAAAATCATTTCGACTCATGACACCCGAGAAGGCGCTCTGAGCAGCATGAATTCCTGAATTGCTGCCAGCTAGTCAAGAAGAGCCCTATCATCAGCGCGATTCATCCCGACTCAGACCTCCTCGCACAATCACCCTGATACATTCCATCCAAGTCTCGCTATAAGGCCTCGAGTCCATATCCCTGTGCTGGTTCTGTCGATAGTAACGGCGTAGCCGCTTGAATGGCTTGAAACTTGCCCGACCCGGCAGGGATTATTTTTCGAATTGTCGCAGTATATCTGCGGCATTCGCATTCAGGACGACTTGAATTGCGCGGGGCCAACGGTCCGCAACGCATGATTATCGAGGGAATCTGATCTGGGTAATCGTTCCCGGACTTGCGGGTTCCTAGCCGATGTAGTCGATACCCGCCAATTCAAACTGATCCGATTGTACAAGCGAAACCCGTAGCATTCTTCCATTCGGGAAATTTGCCGCATCGTCATCGTCTGCCATCTCCAACAGTATCCTTGCCGTTCCTCGGCTGCCGACAATGATGGAACGGTGGTTGAGGAGCAGGTCATGAACTTGGTTCAATCCAAGAAGAAATCTACTTCGAAATTCATCCTTACTCTCTCCGTTTTCCGGTGTTTCACCGGCCATTAACAACGGATTCACCACATCCGAGCTCTGGTTGTTCCACACGCCCAGCTTTCTCTCACGCAACAGCGGAAAGGATGTGATCTGCCCCTTGAATGCTTCGCACAGTATTTCCGCTGTCTCGATGCTTCGTTGATTCGTTGAGCAGATGATTGTGTCAGGGGCTTCGCCGATCTGCCGCAAGACGTCAGTCGCCTGAAAAATCTGATTTCGGCCAAATTCGGTCAAAGCTGATTCGGAATCACCACCGGAAGCAACTTGCATCCTATTCGCGATCGTCTCGCCATGGCGAATGAACAAAAAACTGCACATGTCGGAACTAGCGTTCATCCGGATAAAGAACTCGATTGGGACGATAGCTCACGGATAGGACCTGATCGTCAACTCTGCGCCCATCATCCTGTAGCCAATTGGAAATGGCGGACGTCAACTCACTGTCTCCGAGAGATGGCGTGTGGCCGGAATCGAGAATATGAATGACGGAAAAATTCTCGTGACCCCGCATCCGGGCAATGGTCTCATCTGTTGTCGCATCACTTTCAACTCCGTGCAGCAATAGGACTGGGCATTGAACTGCGCTCCACTGGTCCCACAAGTCCAGACTTTGGCTCGCTTCCGCTCGGTAGGCCAGCATTGATCGTAAATCATGTCGATATATCCTACCTTGTTCGGTATCCGACCAACAAGTCTTGTGGTGCGAGCTGTGCAGCAGTACGGCATCCGGTGTTGGGCCTACATATTTCGCCGATGCGCCGATCCGCCTGAACATCTCAGAGGGAGTTCGAAAAATGTAATGCCGGCCCACGGCCCGTGCTCGCCGAGCTCGTCGCTCAACTGGAATATGCGGAGTACTGTCATTGAGCACAATTTTACGCACCCGTTTGGGGTACCGGGCCGCAAATGATATTGCTATCGACCCCCCGAGCGACGAACCCAGCAGTGAACATGAGTCCAATCCCAGGTGAACCATCAACTGATTCAGCTGTTCTATGTAGGTATCCAGGTGATAGTCTGATGTTTCTGCCATCCAGCCACTGTAACCGCGGCCACCGAGATCAAGCGCGATCACACGAACTTCGGGGTATGCGTCCAATGCCAGGAAATCGAAACGTTGGGCGACATTGGTTAATCCACCGATTGCAACAAGAGGTTGGCCATCGCCGCCTGAATCGGAAAAAGCAAGCGGAACGCTGTATGGCTTGCCGAAGCCGTAGTCAGGGTCCTGAAGTTCCACTGAATGTATATACTCAAAGCGATTCAGGACAGGCCAGTTTTCAAATTCGTCCCTGATCGCCAGTATCAGATTTTCGTATTGCGCCCAAGTCAACTTGTCGTACCGGTCATTGACGTTCATCTCCAGCCATTTGCGCAACGCAAAATCAACTTGTCGGCCGGAAGTCATTCAGCGTGCACCGTGAGGGGTTGCACTGCTTTATTGATGATCAGGACGATGAATCACCAGCGTCACGCGATTACGATTGTCAGTTCGTTCGTAGGTTGCTTTATCGACCAGGGTTTTTACGAAAAACACACCTAGTCCACCGATTTGCCGATCGTCCATGTCCGCTTCCAGATCCGGCGTGCTTGCCTCCAAAAACGGGTCGAAAGGATGACCACTGTCTTCCAGAACAATCTGCAGGGTGTTGGCGGTATGACTCACCGTCAGGCTGATGTCGGATTTCTCACTATCGTTCTTGAAGGCATAGCTCACGATGTTCGTGATCAGTTCATCCAGTGCAAGATTGGTATTGAATATCCATGCCTTGGGCCAGTTATTGGATTCTCCGAGTTGCTCAATTTCCTCAGCAATACGAGGAATTTCGGACAAATCACACTTCAAAGTCAGATTTATTTCCATATCCTCACCATCCGTATCTGTAAACGTATCTGTACTACCGTGTATGTGATCCTTGACTCCAGCGTAGTGCAAGACTACGCACGTGATGTCGTCGAACTGCGGAGCAGTTCCTACAAATTTATCAACCGCCGTGATAATGTGCTTTACGTCGTCTCCAGCACCCCGATCGGGCAAAGACGATGCGACCTCCAGCAATCGGTCATCCCCAAATGCCTCACTATTCTCATTGAACGCCTCGGTAATGCCGTCTGTGATCATGACCAGCCGGGACTTTGGCGGCAGGAATAGCGAATCCTCCTCAAAATTGAGGTTATCAAACATACCCAACACCATGCCCGCTGTCAGATCGAGTGGGGTAGCCCCGTCTTCGTTCACCAGAATCGGTGCGTTATGTCCGCCATTTGCGTATGTGAATTGCCCAGTCGATTCGTTCAGGATTCCGTAGAAGAAAGTGATAAACAGATTCTCGTCATTGTGTGACTCAAGGAAGTTGTTGATTCTCTCCAACATACTGGCTGGCGAGCGTACATGTGCTGCCATGCCGCGCAACGAGGTTCTGGCCATGACCGCAAACAAAGCGGCCGGTACTCCTTTGCCTGACACATCGGCGATCGCCATCCCGATGTGCTCCTCATCAATTCTAAAATAGTCGAAGAAATCGCCTCCCACTTCCTTCGCTGGCCACATTCCGCCAATGATCTCAAACGCGTCGGACTGTTCACGTCGATGGGGCAGTAAGGACAACTGGACCCGGGTGGCGATATCCAATTCCTTGCGAAGTGCGATGAATGCCTGCTTTGTCGCGAGTGCGTCCCGCAGGCGCTGATGTTGGTCCTGCACCCGCGTTGACATGCTCTGAAAGGCTGTTGCCATCAAAAGCAGACTGTCTGTTCCGTGGATGGCCTTCGGGTCGAAGTCGTCAGCGGTAGGATCAATTGCGACCATAGATTCGGTTTCATTCCCGGATTTCGCATTTCGGTCGATTTGCTGTGCGATTTTGTCGAGTTCTTTCAGCATGGCAGCCTGTTCTTCACCATCCAGTGTGTCTGCGAGGCTTTTCATCTCACGATAGATGAACCTTTCTTGCCGCGCGCGCTGGCGTTCCCTGGATCGCCGAATCCGATTCAGCGTGATCATACCGGTGCGAAATACATTCACTGCGTTTCCAATCTGTCCGACTTCATCTTTTCCACTTCTCATATGAACCAGCATCATAAGGTCGCCCCGGCTCAGTGCTTCAAGCACATGAACACCTTCCGTGAGAGACGCAAACGAATAACGCATGTAGAAGTAGATTGAGACGAGTGAGATCAGTGTAAAAACCACAATCGCCACAATTGTCAGTTGACTGATTTTTCTCTCTTGGAGAACCTGTTCTGTGACTTCAGTTATGCTGACCAATCGACCCACAAGACTTCCGACATCCGCTATTTGCGGTAGCACGGTAACCGAGAAATATCGATCATCCTTGGAAATGGTCTGTGATGTGCTCAACTCACCGAGATCGACAAGTTCACCGTAGTTTTCCCAGATCTCAGGGTTCGGTGAGACCAGAAGCCGCCCGCGACGATTGAGAATCATGACTGAGGCGTCGTTGAGCTTTTCCATCTCGGAAATGGGCCAGATAATGTCCAGCGACATGATGCCCAGTCCCACGATCGAATCGACATCGTTGATGATCGGGAATCCATACACCACTGCGGTGTTGCGCTGCTTGTCGTTTCCCACACCTCGGACAATGGAACGGTTCTTCACAGCATTCATTGCGACTTCTTCCGAGATGATCGGGCTTTGAAAGACACCTGAAAGGGATGAGAAAATCAAATTGCCATCCGAGTCGAGGATATCAAGGCGATCGGACACCTCCTCGGACATCAGCTGCCTGACAATCAGTCGTCCTGTGTTTCGGATCAGTTCGTAGTCCTGGTTTTCAATTGCCCCTACAAGCTCTCGGTTGTCTCGAACTATCCACGCCGAGTCTTCCATATTGGCAATGAACTCATCTTGGATTTTGCTCCACAGGTTGACTTCATCCGCAATAATCTCATCTGACAGCTGATTCCTGATCAGTTGCTCGCGCTCAAATGAGGCAAACAGGACCGCCGAACTGATGATTATGACGGTCAGTACGCTTAGCAGGCTGATTCGAGTTCGTAGCAGCATGACTCAAAAGTTGATCAAAACGGGTTCACTGAGCGTTACTTCGCTTGAACTCGGCAATTGAAATCACATTCATCGGCGGGTACAGGCCAAGTTCGCTCGCGACATCGATGTTGATCCAATACTGGAAGCGAGATAACCGGGCTACCGACAATTTTGACGCGTTGTCGCCGTTGACCAGTATTCGTTCCGCCTGAACGGCAGCCAGCTTACCGAGCGTGTGATAGTCGCTGACGAGGCCAAACATTGCCCGTGTGGTTCGCAATGGGGCCTGTGTTGATGCGAAAGTAGGCAGCCCGGCCTTCAGGGCAGCATCCGTATAGGCCACACCGTGCCGAAAAATAAACGAATCCGGCCCCATATACAGAATTTCCGCGCCGTCTTCCTTGGCTTTGGCTACCAGACCCGGCAGGGAATCGGGATCCGGAAGTCCGTCAGATTTCTTTGGGATCGGAAAGACCAAAAGCTCGATCCCCAACTGGGGTACAACTTCCTTCAGCTGAGAGACATTGATTCTGGAATTGCTTTGAGTCTCATCATAAATGACGGCCATTTTCTTGAAGGGTCGATAGGCCAGCATTGCATTGATCTGCGCTTCGATGGATGCGAGAAATGCGACACCAGTCACGTTTCGCCCCGGGAATTGAAAACTTTCAACGATGCCAGCACTGACTGGATACGCAACCAGGACAAAGATGCCGGGAATGTCTGTCACCTGGCCGTCGGCATCCGATTCGTTGACTTTCCCAAAAATACTCAACGTTGTTCCGGTCCCCCAGGTGTAGACCAGATCCGGTTTAACCTGCTTGATTTCCTCAATGATTCCGGGTGCGTTCGCACGGTCGAGATTCAGATTTCGAATCGTCATTTCATAGGGAATTCCGCGTTGATTCAGATACTCCTGAAATCCTGCTTCAACTGCGGTTTCGCCGCGCCATACGACGGCGAAAATTTTGTACTTTCGATCGTAACTGACTTCCTGATCAGACTGCGCAGCGGCATGGTTCACAATCAAGTGTGCGGCAAGAAAAAATAAAATCAGATAACTCTTTCTGAACACGGAATCAACCCTGAGGTCTGGTTGTGGCTTGTCTTTTGAAATTCCGCGCTCTCGGACGGGACATGATCACCAAGAACATCACAATCAAGATGAATATGATTGCTCCGAATCCTGCAATGGCATTGTGATAGCCGAATTGACTGATCAGCCCAACGGCAACCAACGGTCCGATAACCATGCCGATTCGTTCAAACACGCGGTATGCACTGACTGTCATTGTTCTTCCGATGGTGTCGGCATAATCGCTGGCAACTGTCAGAATGATCGAATTTTGGGAAGTCAGCAGCAAGGCATGACCGAATCCGAGTAAGAGAATCGCCACGACAACAGCATTGGTATTGCTGAGGCCGATCTGTTGTGAGAACAAAGTTGCAATACATCCTGCGCCCGCGAGCAGACCACCGGCAAAAACAACCTGGACAAAATTACGCGTCCTGTCAGCGTAGCGCGTGGAAACATAGATCAGGGCAAGTGTCGCCAAGCCGTAAAACATCATCAATCGTCCGACGGATGATTCATTGTGCCCCAGTTGGGTCAGGTAGAGTGGTACCAGATATGCAATAAAGCCGGAGATCATCATTTTCGCCGGAATGGCTGTCAAGAACAAAACCGAAAAGAACCGGGGATCTTTGAGTAACGTGATTAATTCCCATGCGCTGATTATGGTTCGAGGTCTGCGATTTTCGATGGTGTCTCCTTCCGACCTGAAAATCTGATAGATGATCAGTCCCGAAGTCACTGCAAGACAAGCAGAAATCAGGAATGTTGCTTCAAAACCTATTCTGTTGGCAATCATTCCACCGATTGGCGGGCCACAGATTATGCCGACAAAAACTGCCGTCACGAAGATGCCTGTCGATTGGGAACGATTGTGTTCTCCGGCATTCTGGACAACCCAGCCTTCGGATGCAACGAAGATGAGACTGTAGCCTATACCCGTGAGCACTCGGAACGCAACCAGATCGTAGTAGGTCTGAGTCAGGAAATTACCGATGAAACCAACTGTTGCAATGACTACACCGATCAGGAAAATTCGATGCACGCCGAAACGTTCAACCAAGCCTCCGCCGAATGGTGTGACAACCATCACCGCAAGCATGAACAGCGTGATCGGCAGGCTGATGAGGAGATCATGTGACAGCATCAGGTCTGTCGGTGCGTATTTGGACACGAATAGCGGAATGAACGATCTGGACAGCTCTTCTGAAAATATGAACATGAACAGCGGCACCCGAATCTGTGAAACCTGTTTCGAATCGACGTCCCTAATGCCGCTGAGGGTGAACTTCAAATCGAACGCCTCTCGTACACCATTGATTTTATTTCCGATTTTGTTGTCGATCTGTGCGTGCTTGAGTTCCGCAACCTCGAAAAGAAAATCGTTGTACTTGTGTTGCAGATTCTGGACTAAATTGTTGAAACTGGTTGTCAATTGCCCGATTTCATCCTTTGTCCTACCCACCAGACGGGTGGTAAATACGCCCCGCGAACCTTCTGCAAGCACCGTTCGGATATGGTTGATAGGTCTCGATATGCGACGACGCATGTAAAACCCGAGCAGTTCGAAGGTCACCAGCCACGAAATCACGATCACAGTCAGGATTTCAAAGATCATTTCGAAAAACTGACTTCGAATATGCTCGCTGGTCACCCCCACGTGCAAAATCGTTGAACCGGCCAATGTCTCAAGGATCGGAAATGCGCCATCGAGATATCCAAGCACGTCAGTTTCGAAATTCGCCTTGCTGATGTGTTGAAACTTCAACTCATTCAGTATGGTTTCGATGGTTGCCAGGTCGACACCCCGAACGAACAGCACCTGTCCATTCGGATCAATCATCGCGAGATATTCGATATCCATGTTTATCTGAAGGTAATTGTCGAAATAGTCTTCGACACCGACCAGTTGGTGGGGTGGAATATCCAGTTCGCCGACTGCGAATGCCAGTTCGGACGAAATGGTGTTGCCAACCACCTCGGCTTTTTGGCTCAATTGTGGGCTGAGTTCCGTTTCAAAGCCAAGCAGGGCAAACCACGAAATCGCGAACTGTCCGCTCAGCAGCACCACGACTGATAGCATTACCATTCGGGCGAGCAAACCCCTTTGGTGTGTCAGGAACTCCTGAATTCCGAATTTCTCGCGTTCAAGTTTTTCTGGGATGGAATTCACGATTCGGTTTCGTCGAGTTCAATAACGTCCGAACTGGCTTTGCTCAAGGCAACCTGCACATTAAGAACTGACGTAGAAAAAGATTCAAATTCCGGATGGTTTCTGATGGTCGCTTCAAGATGTTTGCTGTCCTTTTCATTGTTCATGATGTCCTTGAATGCTTGCGTCATACTTTTCAAGTCTGTAATCGTGCCGCGCAAAAGCAAAATACATCCTACAAGACTCATGATGGCCATGAAGACAGCCACGACCAGACCGATGGTTATAAGGTGCCTGGTCTGTGCGAAAAAACTTTGGTCCAGGAATTCCCTGGAATAGCGTAAGGCGAGAGAGCCGACATTTTGATTGAGGTTATTCTGAATGGGTACTCCGACAACAGCCGCATCCCGCTCAAGCCGCGACCATGAAGTGGAATTCTGATTCGCCCGCCATGCAAACACCCATTCTTCCGAAACCAGGTCGCCGATAAAACTCGGGTCGGTGCTGAACAATACCGAGCCTTTCTCATCAAACACCTCGATAGAGAGAATCATCTCGTCATTTCTTCGATAACTATCGAGTTCTTCCGATACGTCTTGCAAGGTTGACAGCGCCAGCCCCAAATCCATCTGCGTTTCGAGCTTGTGACGAATATCGTTGACGATAAACTGAAATCTGGACGTCAGCAAATCGCTGTGGGTATGTCGGAACTTATCCAGACTCAGACCTATGGTCAATGCGATGCCTGCCATCAGTATTGTAACAAGCATGATGGAAATGCGTGAGGTAACGCCGAATTTCATATCTCAGGTAAGTCGGTCTGTAAGTATGTGCGCGCGGATTAATGATCTCAGGCGAGAATTATAACACTGTATCAACAACTTGATACCTGTTAAATACCTCTGGGAACGTCAAGAGGGGAACGGAGTCTGGTCGCGGAGGTGTACGCCAATGGAGGTTGTATCTTTCGCATTGTTCCAAGGATACGTGCTATTGCGGTTTGGTCTTGAAATCTCACGCATCAGGATTGATCAGCTATCGATCACCCTGATCGGAAACCCCCGACTGACTCCATTGGACCGACAGGTCGCGAGGCTCAGGCAATCCTTGAACATCAGAGAATACTGCGCTTTCGGCCGGTCCGTACCTTCATTTCAAATGACCCTGGAGTGTCGATTCTCTGGCTTGATATATTGCAACGCAACAATCACTCCAAGCGTATCGCATCTGCACGGTATCATTGAAGGAAGTGATCGAACGGATCAAGCGCAAGAGGGAGTTGATAATCATCAAATAGTATTTCCCTATATTGCGTTACAAGAAAAAGTCCGCACCAGACATAATATTTCAGGAAAAGATGATCGTCGATTGAAAAAATTTCCTTGTTGGGGGTTGACAATCTTTTATTCGATGATATATTGCACTGCAACATACAAATAAATTGTTTTTGATTTGGAGAAATGAACATGCAGATCAATTATTCAGAACTTGCCAATGAGACATTTGGTGTGAACACAAAACTGATCAACAAGTCAGTGGAACTCGGAGTCGAATCGGCTCAGCGAATTTTCAAGGGTGCTTCCGAACAGTCCGGTGCGTGGTTGAAGGTCAGGACATTTGATGACCTCGTCGAAACGCAGGAAAACTGGAACGCCTTTGCCGTCGGTCAGATCCAGAATTCAACCCGTTCGGCGATTGAATTGGGCACCGAAGCTTACAACTCTTATCTGAGTCTTTGGGAAAAATACAGCCGATCCGCCGGTGAGGCTGCTGTAGCAGCGACCAAAGCGCCGGTCGCGAACAAAAAGTAATTCCGCAAGATCAGAAACCGGATTGACGATTTCATAACTTAACTCCTCTTTTTCTATTGGTAGGGTCTGCCGTCGCAATGATGGCAGACCATTTTTTTGTGCGCCAGGCATGGCGCGCAGCGCCTTGACTGGCGCTATTGCGGTGCACCGGTTATCTCACAGCGATAATCGATGTCATTCCGGATTGCTGATGCTCAAGAATGTGACAATGAAACATCCACAGCCCCGGGTTATCGGCTACAAATGCGATTCGCGCACTGGATTGTGGATTCACAAGAACAGTATCCCTGATTGATCCCGCGGGCTCCAGCCCTGCTTCATTTTCCATCACCATGAAACTATGCCCATGCAGGTGAATCGGATGTTCCCATGCGGACCGGTTCACCAGATCGAACACGTATGACTTTCCGAGTTCAAGTATGAGCAAGGGAGGTTGATTGTGCGGGTCCGAGTGGATGGCCCCATTGGTTGCCCACAGTTTCCCCAGTCCTGCCAGGTCGCGTATGCCCTTGAACTCCCCATCCAGCCTGGCTCCCGCAAGACCGCCCATAGCGCCTCCTTCGAATACGATCCGATGACGCTCGGCATTGGCGACATCCGGTGCAGCGACGGGATTGGCTGAAAGGCGGGGCGGGGGAGCGCGGTCGGAAACTGATGTGACCTTGTTATCGCTTCGGACCAGGTGCATCAGCTCGTAAGCGAAGTTTTCGCCGTAGGAGTTGTCTATGACCGGGGTTGACTGTCCCGGGTCCCCGGTAACGTCCAAAATCAGGTCAGCTCTTTGTCCCGATCCCAGAACAATCGGATTTTCGTCAAGCGTATACGGCGCAATCGGATGTCCGTCCAGGGCGATCAACCATGGATTCAGTTCACTGAAATTGATTGCGAAAGTGCGCGCATTGGCCACATTCACCAGTCGAAGGCGAATTCTCTCACCGGGATGAACCTGGAACTGATCGTGAATGCTGCCATTGACGGTTACAGCGTTGCCAATTCTTCCATTGTGGCTCGCATCTCTCAGATTTCCGTCAAATGCGACAATCTGTGCCTCTTCGTCGAGACGCCAGTCATCCAGTACCCACACTAAATCTCGATCGACCACAGGCGGATCTTGCTCGTCCACAATCAAAACACCGCGAAGGCCCTTGCCGACTTGTTGTGAGCTGTTGATGTGTGGATGGTACCAGAACGTACCGGCGTCGTGAAGATCGAACTCGTAGGTAAACGCATCGCCGGGACCGATTGGAGCCTGACTTAGAATCGACACTCCATCCATGCTCACCGGCACGCGCAGTCCATGCCAATGAACAGTAGTAGGCTCATCAAGCCGGTTCTCGACTTCCAGCCTGAGTCTGTCACCTTGCCTGAAACGAAGCAGTGGACCGGGAACCTCGAGATTGTAAGCGTAAACGTTGGTTGGGGGGCCCAGACCCGCCACCAAATCGACCTGAGCCGGTGACGCGATCAGCTGTTGTACAGGACTGGATGCCAGGGTCAGGCTCGGTACCGATGCGGATCCTGCGGCAAACATTGTGATCCGCAAAAAATCACGTCGGCTCAGTTGTTTTCGAAAATTCTCCAATCTGTCCACTTATCCGATGCGTCACTTCCAGGCTGCTGCCAGAAATCGGAGTCGTTTCAATTCGATCATTGAAGACCGAAGGTCATTATAGTGAGGTTTATCGAGCCTGTCGCCGGGTTGCGCACAACGTTGTGAAATCCGGGACAAGCGCGCCGATGGCACGCCGCGACACCACGGACGCACGCACTGTGCAATCCACCCGCCCTTGTTTGGGAACGATTCATCTCGGTTTTGTCATTGCAGTCCATAAACGGTAACCGTTGCTGACGTGTTACAGTAAAATTCTCTGCCAATGGGTTTCTGGAGGACTTGGATCGTGACGATATATGATGAGAACCTGGACAAGAATCAAGCGAATTTCCACCCGCTCACGCCCTTGAGTTTCTTGCACAGGTCAGCTCGCGTCTTTCCCGACAAGGCGGCAGTCATTCATGGTGAACTGACCATCCCGTATCGTGAACTGTACACCAGGTGCAGGCGTTTGGCCAGCGCACTGAACAGGCGAGGAATCGGAGTTGGTGACACTGTTGCCGTCATGTGCCCCAATACACCGGCCATGCTTGAACTGCATTACGGCGTGCCGATGTGCGGTGCGGTACTCAATGCGCTGAATTACCGACTCGACCCCGCAACAATCGCGTTCATACTCGAGCATGGTGAGGCCAAGATATTGTTCACCGACCTCGAATTTTCAGACACCATAAGGGAGGCGCTGAAACTTTACGGCTCCGAGATCACCGTGATTGATATCGATGACACTCTCGGTGAGGGCGGCGAGTTTCTCGGGGAAACGGAATACGAATCACTGCTCGAGGAAGGAGACCCTGAATTTCAGTGGCTTGTGCCGGACGATGAGTGGCAGGCGATCTGTCTCAACTACACTTCAGGTACCACCGGGAATCCAAAAGGCGTGGTGTTTCACCACCGAGGCGCCTACATCAACGCGCTGGGGAATTCACTGGTGTTCCAACTCGACAGCTCAAGCATCTACTTGTGGACGCTGCCGATGTTCCACTGCAACGGCTGGACATTCACCTGGGGTGTAACCGCGGTTGCAGGGACTCACGTGTGTCTGCGCAAGGTTGATCCACAGTTCATATTCCCATCCATCCGGGACAATCAAGTCACACATATGTGCGGCGCACCGATCGTACTGAACATGTTGGTACACGCGCCTTCGGAACTGAAGGTTCGATTCGAGCAAACCGTGGAAGTCGCAACCGGTGGGGCCGCGCCGCCCAGCCAGGTTATCACTGAAATGGAGAAAATGGGATTTCGGGTGACCCATCTTTACGGATTGACTGAAACCTATGGTCCGGCCACCGTCTGTGCGTGGCAGCCTGAGTGGGATGGTCACGAACCCGGACGGCGCGCGCGGTTGATGGCGCGCCAGGGTGTCCACTATCCGACCCTGGAAGACGTGGCCGTAATTGACCCGCAGACCATGCAAGCCGTCCCGCATGATGGTGAGACGATGGGCGAACTGATGGTACGCGGCAATACAGTCATGCGAGGATACCTGAAGAATCCACAGGCATCACAGGAGGCTTTCGCCGGCGGGTGGTATCACACCGGAGATCTGGGCGTGACACATGAAGACGGATATATCGAGGTGCGGGACCGCTCCAAGGATATCATCATATCGGGCGGCGAGAACATCTCAAGTCTGGAAGTGGAGGATGTACTTTATCGGCATCCCGGAATCATGGAAGCGGCGGTTGTGGCGAAACCTGATGAAAAGTGGGGCGAAACCCCCTGCGCGTTTGTGACCCCGGCACCCGGCCACGAAGAACAGCTGACAACAGACGATGTGATCTCCTGGTGCCGGGAAAACATGGCGCGCTACAAGGTGCCAAGTTCAGTCGTATTCGGACCGCTGCCGAAAACTTCGACTGGCAAGATCCAGAAGTTCGTGCTGCGTGACAAGGTCAATTCTCCTTAAGCCATGATACCGACCGCTTGCCGATCGTCCAGACAAAGGGTCCAGATCACCGGACCGTTATTGCAGGTGCCTGGTTGAATGCGGGCATTTCTCTTTCTATTTCCGGGGCAAGGCGCACAATACGTAGGAATCGGCAAGGATCTGATTGCCGAATTTCCGCTCGCGGCACAAATCTATGATCAGGCCAGTTCGATCCTGGGTTACGACATGATCGCGCTGTGCAACGACGAGACCGGCGACGATATCAATCTGACCAGATACACGCAACCGGTGTTGCTCACCCATTCACATGCCTGCATGCAGGTGTTCTTGCACCAAACCAGCCAAAAATACAGGCCCGGATTTGCCTGCGGTCACAGTTTGGGTGAATATGGCGCCCTGATTGCGGCACAGGCTTTGGAATTTGAGTCAGCCCTGAAGTTGGTGTCGGCTCGCGGAGCATGCATGGGTCAGCACGGAGGTGGTGAGATGCTGGCACTTGCGCTGTCTGAGAATCAGTTGACTCCCTTGATTGAATCTGGTCGCTGCGAGATTGCAGCCTGTAATCTGCCGGAACAGACCGTGGTCGGCGGTATGCCTGAAGAGCTTGATCAGCTTGCGCTGCGGATCGAGGAGGCGTTTCCCGGCAAACCCTCAACCCGCCTGAAAACGGAAGGGGCATTTCATACTTCGCATATGTTTCCGGCGGCGCAGGAGTTCCAGAGCCATTTGGATGATGCAGACATCAGGACTCCGACGATTCCTGTCGCGTCGAATGTGACCGGAGGATTCCATGATTCGCAGGCCGAAGCGATCAAACGCAATCTTTATCTGCAGCTTTTCAAACCCGTCCGATGGCACCGCAATCTTATGACGATCGCCGAGTCGGGCATTGATGCCGTCATTGAGTTCGGTGGCGGTCTCGGCGGTGGCAATGATCCTGCGGACAAACGACCGAATCTTGCCGGAACAGTGATGCGCTCGTATCGCGGACTCTCACCGCGGCCTGCGTATCATTCAGTCATCAATCTGAAGACGTTGCACGATACGATCGGTAAATTGGAAACGGCCTGAATGGCGACCGCCGGCTTCATTTGCGGTTGGACACACGTCAGGGCCGGTCAGACCTGCTCGATTTCGACCAGAGTCCCGCAAAAATCTTTCGGGTGCAGAAAAAGTACTGGTTTGCCGTGGGCTCCGATTCTGGGCTTGCCGTCTCCCAGCACGCGCATGCCTTGCCTGACCAGCTGGTCTCTGGCATCAACAATGTCTTCAACCTCGTAGCACAGATGATGGATGCCGCCCGCTGAATTTCTTTCGAGAAATCTCGCGATCGGTGAACTCTCACCCAAAGGCTCCAGCAACTCGATCTTGGTATTGGGCAGGTTCACAAATACCGTCGTGACACCGTGCTCGGGCAACGGCAACGGTTCGGAAACATCCGCACCTAAAACTTCATCGTAGACTTTTGCCGCCTGCTCCAGGTCATGCACTGCGATCGCGATGTGATTGAGTCTGCCGATCACTGTTCCTCTCCGAATTCGACGATCGGTTGATCCGATGCCAGACTGTCACCGATTTCCGCCATGACCCTGACGACGACTCCGTCGCGTTCTGCGCGCAGGGTGTTCTCCATTTTCATCGCCTCAACTACAGCTACGGGTTCGCCCTTCTTGACCGACTGCCCGACCTCGACCGCGAATTCAACCAGCAATCCAGGCATAGGTGACTTCAGGTAGGGCGAGACTTGCGCACTGTCTTTCTGGATCATATGCTGGTCGTATTGTGCAGCCGCAGGTGTCAACACCCGAAACACGGAGCGGTGACCGAAGTGATTGATCTGATACTCGATTCCCTTGCGCGCAACCTGTACACAGGATCTGCGGCCGTTCAGTGTGAAATAGAAATGACTGCGCATGGGGCGCCAGTCGTGATGAAACTCCCAACTGCCACCGTCGCCATCGGTGAGCCGGTGACCTGATTCGAGCTCCTCAATCGTGAAGTTGAACGCATTGCCAGATGTCGTCACGATCCAGTCGGTTGCCGCCGTCCAGTTGACGGTGTTCAACTGCCCGCCGAGCGTTGCCGAACGCAACTCATCACAATAGTGCATGATGTTCGCGATCATTGCTGCCACGATGACGCTGTCGCTGTCCGCGGACTCGCAGTCATAGCCTTCCGGAAATCGCTGCTCAATCATTGTGGTGGTCATGTCGCCTTGAAGCACCGCATCGTCCCGCACAAGTCTTTGCAGAAATGGCAGGTTGCTTATGACTCCGGTGATCTGATATTCATCCAACGCACTGGCCATCAGATCGAAAGCCTCGGTTCTCGTATCCGCATGCGTGACCAGTTTTGCAATCATCGGATCGTAGTAGACTGATACCTCACCACCTTCCACCACGCCCGTATCCACACGCACGGTTTTGGATTGCGCGGGAGGACGACAGCGGATCAGCCGACCCGTTGACGGCAGGAAGTTTCGGGCCGGGTCTTCTGCATAGATTCGTGATTCGACCGCCCAGCCTGTTGTCTTGATGTCGCTTTGGGTGAATCCAAGTTCTTCCCCGGCCGCCACCCGGATCATGCATTCGACCAGATCGATTCCGGTTACAGACTCGGTGACCGGATGCTCGACCTGCAAGCGGGTGTTCATTTCCAGGAAATAAAAGTTCTGATCAGGATCGACGACAAACTCCACAGTCCCCGCCGACACATAATTCACTGCTTGCGCCAGCGCCACTGCCTGACTGGTGATATCGCGTCTTGCATGGTCATTCAGAAATGGCGATGGCGCTTCCTCGATTACTTTCTGATGCCGACGCTGCAACGAACACTCCCGCTCGCCCAGGTGTAACACATGGCCCGGCTGATCGGCGATGATCTGAACTTCGATATGTCTCGGGTTCTCGATGAACTTTTCGACAAACACCCGATCATCGCCGAAGTGGGTTTTCGCCTCGCTTTGGGAACGCACAAATCCTTCCCGACACTCGTCATCGCTGAAAGCGAGCCGCATGCCTTTCCCGCCACCGGCCGAGGTTGGTTTGAGCATGACCGGATAGCCGATCTGCCGGGCCAGCTCAACTGCGTGCGCCGGACTGTCAATAATATCGTCGAATCCTGGAATGGTATTGACGCCGGCCTGGCGTGCGATCAGCTTGGACTCGATTTTATCGCTCATGACGCGGATTGCATCTGCGCCAGGTCCGATAAAGGTGATACCCGCCTCATTCAATCGATGCGGAAAATTCGGGTCTTCCGACAAAAAGCCGTATCCCGGATGGACGGCCTGTGCTCCACTTTGTTGACAGGCATCGATAATGGCATCGATATTCAGGTAACTTTGCGCAGCCGGCGCAGGTCCGATTCGGATGGCCTCATCAGCAGTTTCCACGTGCAGTGCGCCGCGGTCTGGATCTGAATACACTGCGACAGTATCGATTCCGAGTCGCTTTGCAGTGCGCATCACCCGACAGGCGATTTCACCTCGATTTGCAATAAGGATTTTCTGGAACATGGGCTGGCACGGACCTGGCTACAGCGGGATATTGCCGTGCTTTCGCCAGGGATTTTCCAAATTCTTGTTTCTGAGCATTTCCAGAGATTGGCATATCCGTGTGCGCGTTCGCCTGGGCAGAATCACGTTGTCGACAAAACCGCGGCTGGCGGCAATGAACGGGTTAGCGAATTTCGCTTGGTATTCGTCGACCCTTGACGCGATCTTCTCCTCGTCATTCATTTCACTTCGAAAGATGATCTCAACCGCGCCCTTGCTTCCCATCACCGCAATTTCAGCGCTCGGCCAGGCGAAATTGACGTCACCGCGCAGATGTTTGGAACTCATGACATCGTACGCGCCGCCATAGGCCTTTCGTGTGATGATTGTCACTTTCGGTATGGTCGCCTCAGCATAGGCATAGAGCAGTTTCGCGCCGTGCTTGATGATGCCGCCGTGTTCCTGGGCTGAACCCGGCATAAATCCCGGGACATCGACCAAGGTGACCACCGGGATGCCGAAGGCATCACAGAAGCGAACAAATCGGGCGGCCTTGATCGAAGACAGTATGTCCAGACAGCCGGCCAGGACGAGAGGTTGATTGGCGACGATGCCCACCGTTGAGCCTTCCATACGGGCGAATCCAATCACGATGTTCTTCGCGTGGTCCGGCTTGAGTTCGAAAAAGTCCTCGTCATCGACAATTTTCAGGATCAGTTCGGTGACATCGTAAGGCTGATTGGGATCATCGGGCACCAACGTGTCCAATGAAGGCTCCTCCCGGTATCGGTCGTCGTCGGTGACGCGTGCAGGAACTCCACTTCGGTTGCTGGCCGGAAGAAAATCAAGGAACCGGCGCAGAATCAGACAGGCTTCGATGTCATTACTGAACGCGCCATCCGCAACGCCTGACTGTTCAGTGTGAGCGGCGGACCCACCGAGCTGTTCGGCCGAAATGTCTTCATGTGTGACAGTACGGGCGACATCGGGACCGGTGACGAACATGTAGGAACTGTCACGCACCATGAAAATGAAATCGGTGATTGCCGGTGAGTAGACAGCCCCGCCGGCACATGGCCCCATGATCAGTGAAATTTGCGGAATGACACCGGATGCCATGACATTGCGCTGGAAGATATCACCATACCCGCCGAGCGAGGCGACTCCCTCCTGAATTCGTGCGCCGCCAGAATCGTTGATCCCGATCACGGGCGCGCCGACTTTCATTGCCTGATCCATCACCTTGCCGATTTTCTCAGCATGCGCTTCCGACAAAGAACCGCCATATACGGTGAAATCCTGGCTGAACACAAATACAAGACGTCCGTGAATGGTACCGAATCCGGTTACGACGCCATCGCCGGGAATCTTGGAATCTGCCATTCCGAAGTCCGGGCACCGATGCTCAACAAACATATCCCATTCCTGGAAACTGTCCTTGTCCAGCAGAAGATCAATGCGTTCCCGTGCAGTCAGTCGTCCTTTCGCATGCTGTGCCTCAATGCGTTTGGGACCGCCGCCGAGTTGCGCCGCCTGGCGTTTTTGTTCCAATTGGTTGATGATGTCCTGCATACTTGCTGCCTGTCAGATCATATGCTGACTGACTCGGTCATCGACTTAAGATTGCTTTCGATCATCCCGAGCACATCAGGAATGGTACCCAGAATCCGGGTTCCGGGCCCGTAAACCGCGGCCACGCCTGCGTCTTTCAGAAAACAAACGTCTTTCGGTGGTACCACACCACCACAGATTACGACAACGTTGTCCGCACCTTCGCTCCTGAGTCCTTCAATGATCTTGGGAACCAGAGTCTTGTGTCCACCGGCCTGGGTCGATATGCCGACCAGGTGGACATCATTGTCGACGGCTTGTCGGACAATTTCCGCAGGCGTCTGGAACAATGCCCCGATGTCGACCTCGAATCCGAAATCTGCATACGCGGTCGCGATGACCTTGGCACCGCGATCGTGCCCGTCCTGACCGACTTTGGCGATCAGCGCCCGCGGCCGTCGTCGATGCACCTTGGTAAAGGCATCGACCTTACGGCGGATTTCATTCACCTCGTCCGATTCGCTGATCTCTGTGCGATATACCCCGGCGATCGCCTGTGGGATGGCACGGTGCTGGCCATAGACGTCTCGCAACGTCTGTGTAATCTCACCGACCGAGGCGCGCTGGCGTGCGGCCGCCACCGAATGATGCAGCAGTCCCCACTCGCCCGCCTGGGCACACTCCCTGAGCTTGTCGAGAGCGGCACGGCAGCGTTTCTCATCGCGCTGTGCACGCACTCGGTTGAGCCGGTCGATCTGCGATTCGCGAACCGCCCGATTGTCGACCTCCAGCACATCGACCTCGTCTTTGGAATCGGCAACAAACCGGTTCACGCCGACAATCACGTCCTCTGAAGAATCAAGACGCGCCTGACGTCGGGCGGCGGATTCTTCAATTCTTCTTTTCGGCATGCCGAGTTCAACTGCCTTGGTCATGCCTCCGCAGGCCTCGACCTCGTCAATCAATTTGCGTGCTTCGCGGATCATTGATGCGGTGAGACTCTCAACATAGTAGGATCCGGCCAGCGGATCGACGACGTTGGTGATTCCTGATTCCTCGCGCAGTATGAGCTGGGTATTTCGCGCAATGGAAGCGGAAAACTCACTCGGCAGGGCCAGCGCCTCATCGAACGAATTGGTATGCAAGGACTGCGTTCCGCCGAGGACGGCTGCCAGCGCCTCAACCGTTGTGCGAACGATATTGTTATAGGGTGACTGGCTGGTCAGGCTGACTCCGGATGTCTGACAGTGGGTTCTCAGCATCATCGACTCAGGCTTGGCGGGGGAGAACTGCGTCTGCATCAGTTGTGCCCAAAGGTATCTCGCAGCCCGCAGTTTTGCGACTTCCATGAACAGGTTCATGCCGATGCAGAAGAAAAATGACAGACGCGGGGCGAATTCGTCTACTGCCATGCCCGTCGAAAGGGCGGCGCGTACATATTCGATTCCGTCCGCGATGGTGTAAGCGAGTTCCTGCACGCAGGTGGCACCGGCTTCCTGCATGTGATATCCCGAAATCGAGATTGGATTGAATCGGGGCATTTCATCTGTCGTGTATCGAATGATGTCGGCGACGATACGCATGGACTGCTCGGGCGGGTAGATGTAGGTATTTCGAACCATGAATTCCTTGAGAATGTCATTTTGCAACGTCCCCGACAATTGAGACTGAGACACGCCCTGTTCCTCACCGGTGACGATGAACGTTGCGAGGATCGGCAACACCGCGCCATTCATGGTCATCGACACCGAAATGCGTTCGAGTGGAATCCGGTCGAACAGAATTTTCATATCCTCGACGCTGTCAATGGCGACACCGGCCTTGCCGACGTCCCCGACCACCCGTTCATGATCGGAGTCATAACCGCGATGGGTGGGCAGATCAAAGGCGACTGACAGCCCGGTCTGTCCGGCCTTGAGGTTATCGCGAAAAAAACGATTCGACTCTTCTGCAGTGGAAAATCCTGCGTACTGGCGCACTGTCCACGGCCGGCCGGCATACATGGTCGCGCGCGGCCCTCTCACGTACGGTGGCAGACCCGGCAACGTCGCCATATGTTCGAGATCCGCCAGATCCTGGTCGGTATAGATCGGCTTGACTTCAATACCTTCCAGAGTCTGCGACTTCAGTTGACTTGGATCGCGATCTTTCAACTCGCGACGGGCGGTCCGGTTCCAATCTTCCAGTGAGTGTTGCTTGAAAGTCACTGTGCCTTGCGCTCCCGCGACATCTGTGAAGTCAGGATTCGGGTCGGGTCACGCTTTGGGGTAACCGACAGATTGCAATGATTCGGTGATCTCATCAAGAATGACCGGGTCGTCGATTGTTGCCGGCATCTGCCAGGATTCGCCGTCGGCAATTTTCTGCATGGTTCCGCGCAGGATCTTTCCGGAGCGAGTCTTGGGCAGCCGCAAAACCACCAATGCTTCCTTGAACGCCGCCACCGGTCCGATTTCGTTGCGTACCAGCTGGACGCACTCCCGGACAATATCACCATGGTCTCGCGCACAGCCGGCATTGAGCACCAGAAATCCCAGTGGCAACTGGCCCTTGAGCGCATCGGCCACCCCCGTCACCGCGCATTCCGCCACATCCGGGTGTGAGGTGAGCACCTCTTCCATGGCACCTGTTGAAAGCCGATGTCCGGCGACATTGATGATGTCATCGGTCCGGGACATCACGTATACGTAGCCGTCCTCGTCGATGTAGCCGGCGTCTGCAGTCTTGTAGTAACCTGGGAAGTCGGCGAGATAGGCGTCAAAAAAGCGTTGTTTGGCATGCCATAAGGTTGGAAAGCTTCCAGGTGGCAGCGGCAGCTTGACAACGAGTGAGCCGATTTCGCCTGCGGCCACTTCCTGATTGGCGTCGTCAACGGCCTTCAGGTCCCAGCCTGGAACCGGCACAGAGGGTGAGCCCTCCTTCACCGGCAATTGCTCGATACCGACACAGTTGGCGCAGATCGCCCAACCCGTTTCGGTCTGCCACCAGTGATCGATGACTGGAACCTGAAGCTTGTTCTGCGCCCAGCGCAGCGTGTCCGGATCGGTTCGCTCACCGGCCAGAAACAGCGTCCTAAAATGGGACATGTCGTATTTTTCGAGATGGGTTCCGTTGGGATCCTCTTTCTTGATCGCCCTGAACGCAGTCGGAGCGGTAAACAGCGCGGATACCTTGTGTTGTGAGATGACGCGCCAGAAAGCGCCTGGATCCGGTGTGCCCACAGGTTTGCCTTCATACAGGATGGCGGTATTGCCGGCAAAAAGCGGAGCATAGACGATATAGGAGTGCCCGACGACCCAGCCCACATCCGAGGCGGCCCAGAACACCTCACCCGGTTCCACTCCATAGATATTTTTCATTGACCATTTGAGCGAGACGATGTGGCCGCCGTTGTCGCGTACCACACCTTTGGGCTGACCCGTGGTGCCGGAGGTATAGATGATGTAGAGCGGATCGGTTGCCATGACGGGTACGCAGTCGACCGGGCTTGCGCGAGTCATCACATCATTCCAGTCGTGGTCGCGTCCCTCAATCATTCGGGCTTCAGCCTGGGGTCGTTGCAGAACAATGCAGGCAGCGGGTTTATGGGAAGACAGTTCGACTGCCTTGTCGACCAGCGGCTTGTACTCGACAACCCGTCCGGGTTCGAGACCGCATGAGGCAGTGATGATTGCAACCGGCTTGGCGTCGTCAATGCGCACGGCGAGTTCATTGGAGGCAAATCCACCGAAGACGACAGAATGGACCGCACCGATACGCGCGCAGGCCAGCATTGCCATCGCAGCTTCGGGTACCATCGGCATATAGATGACGACACGGGAACCCTTCTCGACTCCCAGTTGCCTGAGCACACCGGCCAGCCGAGCAGTTTTGTCGAGCATTTCCTGATAGGTGAGGTGACGGATTTCTCCGGTCATCGCAGAGTCATAGATGATTGCGTCCTGATTGCCCCGCCCCTCGTTCACATGCAGGTCCAGTGCGTTGTAGCAGGTATTCACCTGGGCACCGGTAAACCAGCGGTAATACGGTCGGTCCGAGTCATCTAGAACCTTGTCCCAGGTTTTGTACCAGTGCACGTCATTCGCGATTTCACCCCAGAATTCATTGGGTGCCGCGAGCGAACGCGCAAATTCCTGTCGGTATCTGCTCATGCGATCATTCCGGTTCCTGTTTGGTCTGCCCGAAAGTTCCGGCGTTCGAAAATCCGTGAAACTCCACAATTATCTCCAATAAAATAGCGTAGAAACCGAATAACTGTCAAACTTTGTCTGACACATATTCCGATATTCTTCGATCAATCAGGACAAGGAGCACCATACGAATGGCTTACGAGCACATTATTACTGAAACGCGCGGAAAAGTTGGATTAATTACATTGAATCGCCCCAAGGTGCTGAACGCGCTGTCTTCTGAGGTCATGGACGAGCTGGGCGCCGCGCTCGATGCCTATGAAGCGGATTCGGACATCGGCGCCGTTGTCATAACGGGCAATGAGAAGGCATTTGCCGCCGGGGCTGATATCAGCCAGATGAAAGATAATACGTTCGCGGATGCCTATATGGGCAACTTCATCAGTCGCAACTGGGAGCGGGTCACCGAATGCCGCAAGCCCGTTGTCGCTGCCGTTGCAGGCTATGCACTCGGCGGCGGATGTGAGTTGGCGATGATGTGTGACTTTATCGTTGCCGGAGACAACGCGCAGTTCGGCCAGCCGGAAATTCTATTGGGAATCATTCCGGGCGCCGGAGGAACCCAGCGCCTGACCCGGGCGGTTGGAAAGTCCAAGGCAATGGACATGTGTCTGACAGGTCGCCGGATGGATGCCGAGGAAGCGGAGCGTTCCGGTTTGGTCTCACGCGTGTTTCCGGCCGATGAATTGGTTGACAGGGCGGTGGAGATCGCACAGGAAATCGCCCAGTTTTCGCAGGTGGCGGCAAGCATGGTAACAGAGACTGTTGATCGCGCCTATGAGCTGACCCTCAGTGAAGGGATTCTCTTTGAGCGACGGGCATTCCATTCGATGTTTTCCACCAATGACCAGAAAGAGGGCATGGCCGCGTTTGTCGAGAAGCGAAAGCCGACCTGGCACAATAGCTGACCCCGTACCGGTCACGACAGAAACCGCCCACCACCGGCGATCCGGTGCGGACATTCGGCGACTCTCAGATGGCAGGCAGCCACCGCCCTGAACGTGATCCGAATCGATTTCCGATCGGCACAAACGGTGCAGTGAAGGGTTTTTGACAGCAATTCGACTGGATGGGGCGACGAAGCCGCCGCAGCCAACCGGGAATTCGCGAGATGATTGGCGGATCAGGCCCAGGAAGCCCTGATCGGCACCCTCATGCTGCCGATGCTCTCGATCACGCACTCCAAAATATCGCCAGCTGAAACCGGCCCGACCCCTTCCGGTGTCCCCGACATGATTACGTCGCCCGGATAAAGCGTATAAAAGGACGACGCAAACGAGATCAGCTTGCGGGTCGAATAGATCATATGGCTGGTGTTGGATTGCTGCTTGGTCTTTCCATTGACGGAAAGCGAGATTTCGAGATTGTCCGGATTCGTGATTTCGTTTGTAGTCACGATCCAGGGTCCAAGTACGGAGTGTGAATCGATGGCCTTGCGCAGGCTGCGGTCCTCAGTTCCGCGGACCGTCATGTCAAGTCCGATCGTATAACCGGCGACATAGTCCAGCGCGTCTTCCTCAATGACGTTTCGACAGGTCTCACCGATGACGATGGCGAGTTCGACCTCGTGATCGGTGCGACGGGCCTCAAACCCAAGCCTTACGCCTTCGTCCGGACCGACCGGAACCGGAGACTTCAGAAAAAGTCCGTAGGTCTCAATGTCCTTCACTCCGCCGGAAGGGCTGATTTCCTTGTCCGCATTGACCTCTTTCTGATGCAGGCGGTAGTTGACCGGCGCCCCGATGATTTTCGATGGTCGCGCGACCGGGCTGTTCAGGGTGATATCGCGCAGCGAAAGCGTTTCGGCAGTTCTGCGTAACTTGTGAAATTCCCCGGTCAGGTTTGCAAGGTTTGCAATGATCAGGTCACCGGGCGGTTGCGGCCAGGTTGGCGTTTTGATTGAATTGAGCGCCACACTGACGTCCTGGACATTGCGGCCTTCCACCACCCCGATGTGATTTTCGTTGAATCGACAGATTTTCATAGGCGTCCCATACGATGCATCTCATTCAATTCGATGACATCGTTTCCGATTAGTTTAACTCACAATTCGAACTGGTTATGAAGTTTCTGTTGGCAACCGGGAATTCAGCGCGAGAGATCGCAGGGCGACAATCGGTCGCCACCCGCTTCATTCGGTCAGTAGCTGACTATGCAGTAGATTCCAAACCTCAAAAAAATTTGACAGAACGTTCGAATGTGATATAAACAGTGCCATAAATTACCTTTTTGTGCCATTTAGTGCCTAAAATATCCTAAGTGAAAAGGAATAGAAAAATCATGCAGTATCGCAAGAAAGTGCGCAGTTGCCGCAATTCATTCGGTCGGTCCGGCCCTGGGTGATTTGATGTATTCCGATTTTTCAGGCTTCAAGGAAGTGACTGTTGACGGCAAGGGCAGAGTTGTCATTCCAAAGATATTTCACGAAGGTATCCTCGGGGAGAGCGGTTCTTCCGTATGCGTTTCGATGGACGTCCGACAGCAGTGCATCGTGATTGTGACCAAAGCGCGATGGGAGCGCCAACGAGAGGAGCTGACCTCCAACAAGTCCGTCAACGAGCAGATCAAGCGATTCAAGTTGGGGACGCACGAAATGGTCGATATGGACACAACCGGACGGATACTCATACCGAAGGCGTTTCGCAAGATGGCGGGCATAGAGCGGGAAGGCTTGATTTCCGGAGTTGGAACCAGACTCGAATTGTGGGACATGAATGTGTTTATCAGCTACTACGCCACAGTTCGTGAACAATCGAACAATCAGGGCAATATCGAATCAGAGCAACGTATGTCCGCGAGCGAGACAATCGAGAATTTGAACCTATAGATTATATAGCAGCCAGCATGAACGTGAATCAAAGCGGCATTGCACGTCGGGACCATGTGCCGGTACTTCTGCCACAGGTGATTGATGCACTTTCGGTGAGCCTGAACCGGGATGGCATTTTCGTCGACGCGACCTACGGAAGAGGCGGTCACAGTGAGGCCATCCTGGACTTGCTGAACGACACGGGCAGGCTGTTTGTTCTTGACCGTGACCCGTCCGCAGTTGACGAGGCGAGACGAAAACATCAGCGTGACAATCGGGTCACAGTCATTCATGCCAATTTCTCAGAGATCTCGACTGAGCTTCGAAACCTGCTGCCGCAGATCAAGGTTGACGGAATTCTTGCGGATCTCGGTGTTTCCTCACCGCAGCTGGATGAGTCTCATCGAGGATTCAGTTTCTCAAAAGACGGTCCGCTGGATCTTCGCATGAATCAGACCGATGGTGTTTCCGCATCCGTCTGGCTGAGCACGGTCTCCGAACGGGAATTGTCCCATGTCCTGAAGTCTCTGGGCGATGAGCGGTTCGCACGGCGAATTGCCCGCAAGATCATTGAGTCGCGTCAGGCGCATCCCATCCGATCGACCGGCCAGCTTTCGAAGCTTGTCGCAGATTGTGTTCCGGCGACGGAGCCCCACAAGCATCCGGCCACCCGGACTTTTCTGGCAATCCGAATGCATATCAACCGGGAATTGGAGGAATTGGAGAGTTTTCTGCCGAAATGCCTGCAGCTGCTCCGACAGGGCGGGCGGCTGGTATTGATCAGTTTCCAGTCTGCTGAGCACCGGATCATCAAGCGATTTCTCAAACAACAGTCCATCGGCTCGCCGGGACCGCGGGAGATTCCCTTTCGTCAAAGCGAGTTCAGGCCAACAGTCAAGGTGATCGGCAAGCCGATCGGCACCGATCGCGACGAAGTCAGGATCAATCGCCGGGCGCGCAGCGCAGTGATGCGCGTGGCGGAACGAATCGGGGTGTGAATCACAATGCGATTGCTCAAGAATCTACTCATCGGTATCTGTCTGGCATCTGCGATTGCGGTCATCTGGGTGCGGCACGAGAACCGGGTGCAGATTATCGAACTGCAGGACATCTATGAGCAGCGCGATAGTCTCAACATCGAGTGGCAGAAACTGAAGATCGAACTGGCCGCCATGGGCCGTCACGATCAACTGGCCAATTCCGCCGGTGCGGGTCTCGGCATGTCTCCGGCGCAGGAGCACTCGGTCATCTTCCTGAATCCCCAGGCGCAGTCTGTGGATGATTGAGATTTGCACCAATGAAAGAAAGACGCCAACTCGTATCGAACCGCGACCTGATCCTGCTCGCGCTGATCATGCTGGGATTTGTCCTGCTGGCTGCCCGTGCCGCCCATCTTCAGGTATTCTTCTCGGCCGACCTGCAGGCGGCTGGCAGTGAGCGGTATGCCCGCAACGAACTGATCAACCCCAATCGCGGCGTGATTACCGACCGCCGCGGAGAAACCCTTGCGCTCAGTACCGCGGTTGACTCGGCATGGGCGGACCCCGGAATACTGGTCAGACACCCCGAACGGCTGGATGAGTTGGCTGCGGCCCTCGATCTGCCCGACTCCGCGCTGAAGAATAATCTGGAGCGCTACGCGGGACAGAACCGGCAGTTCATGTACCTCCGGCGACATCTGACGTCCCAGCGATCCAGCCAGCTCAGCGAACTGAATGTTCCCGGAGTCTCGCTGAAGCGGGAATATCGACGATTCTACCCGCACGGCCCGATTACCGCGTCTCTGCTGGGGGTCACGGATATTGATGATCAGGGTATCGAGGGAATCGAATTTACCCGGGATGCCCAACTCAAGGGCAAACCAGGCACGAAGAAGGTGATCAAGGACAGACGTGGACGGACTGTGGAATTCCTGCATGAGACTCGTGTAGAGGACGGAATAGATCTTCGTCTGAGCATAGATGCAAGAATTCAGCAATTGGTCTACAAAGAGCTACTGGCGGTGCTCACCAAAGAACGCGCGGCGCATGCTACCAGCGTCGTCGTTCACATCCCCACCGGTGAAATCCTGGCAATCGCGACTGCCCCGAGTTTCAATCCAAACCTGAACAGCGACTGGACAGTGAAACGCAATCAGGCAGCCAGCGACGTATTTGAGCCGGGGAGCATCGCCAAACCCTTTTTGGTGGCAAAAGCGCTGATGCAGGGAATCGTCACACCGAAGACTGTGATTGACACGTCGCCGGGATTCATGCACATCGACGGTTATATGGTCGAGGATATCAGGAACTACGGTCCGCTGTCGGTTGAGGACATCCTGAAGAAGTCGAGCAACATCGGGATGATCAAGATGGCATTGCAACTGGACCCGAATGAGTTGACGAAATTCTACCGCAACGTTGGATTCGGCACACGTACCGCAAGCGGACTGCCGGGAGATGTGGCGGGTCTGGTGCCGACGCGGAACCGTTGGAGCGTGAGCGAGCAGGCGACACTGTCCTATGGATATGGATTCGCGGTCAACGCATTGCAGATCGTACAGGCATATGCCGCAATCGCCAATGAGGGCGTCCTGGTTCCGATCGTTATTTTTCCGGATGATGAAAGGACACAACCCCGCCGGGTCATGCCGCAGGACATCGCAGTCGAAATGAAACGGATGCTTGAACGGGCCGTGACACCTACCGGAACCGCGCGGCGCGCCAAGATACCGCTTTATCGGGTGGCCGGCAAAACTGCGACAGTCCAGAAGTTGATTGATGGTGAGTACAGCAGTGAACAGCATATAGCGATGTTCGTCGGATTTGCGCCGGCATCAAAGCCGGAATTGGCGGCCGTGGTGATCGTTGATGATCCGAAAGGCAAGATCAATTACGGAGGCGTGGTCGCGGCGCCGGTGTTTCGAAAGATTGTCTCATCCGCCCTGCGGATTCTCAATGTATCGCCCGATGATCTTGAGACGACTGCAATCGAAGTGGCGACAGTACCGCACAAGGCACGATCATGAACACGGCGTCAGTCAGCGAAACGAACGGAAAACGGCTGAGTTGCCTGCTCGACGGCTTGCTCGACATCAGTCAGGCTGACGATGTTCACATCGACAATCTTTGCCTCGACAGTCGCGATGTGAATTCGGGAAGCCTGTTTTTTGCCGTACCGGGCAGCCGCGAGGATGGACGCAGCCACATCCGGCAGGCACTGCAGTCCGGGGCCGGTGCCGTACTGTATGAAACACAAGGATGGACGTTCGATGGCGCGGATGAGAGTCGCGTACTCGGCGTTACCGATCTTCGCCGTCACATCGGTCCGGTTGCAGATATCTTCTATGACCGGCCGTCCTCGAAGATGCATGTTGTGGGCCTTACCGGCACCAATGGCAAGTCGACCTGTGCAATGCTCACTGCCCAGGCACTGACACGGCTGGGCAGCAGCTGCGGTGTGATCGGCACGCTGGGCTATGGATTCCCGGATGAGCTCGCGCAAAGTTCCCTGACAACACCCGATCCGATATCACTTCAACAGAATCTGGCGACGCTTGTTCACCAGCATGCGCAATATGTGTGTCTGGAAGTCTCATCGCATTCCCTGGATCAGGCAAGGAATGAGGGCGTGCGCTTCGGCACCGTCGTCTTCACCAATCTGACCCGGGATCACCTGGACTATCACCGAACCGAGGAAAACTATCGTGCCAGCAAGTCAAAGCTGTTTACGGAGTCATCAGCCGCGTGTGCGGTGTTGAACATTGATGATGTCTTCGGACGATCACTGGTTGATCGTTCCACCGCTGAACGAAATGTAACTTACGGTTCGGGCGATGCTGAGGTGCGACTTGTGGATTGCCTCGCGGACATCGACGGGGTGTCGCTGGGGATTGGAATCGATGGGCGGACGATCACTGTGCGCAGTCACCTGCTGGGCCGGGTCAATGCCATGAATATCCTGACGGTCGCTGCGGTACTGCACGCACTGCAATTCGATGTCGAGGATATCGAGCGTGGCCTGATGGATCTGAGGCCGATACCTGGTCGCATGGAGCGTTTTGTCGGAACCCCCGGACAGCCGACGGTATTTGTCGACTACGCACACACGCCAGACGGACTGGAAAACGCACTGACAAGCCTGCGCGAGCTGACTCGGGGTCGATTGTGGTGTGTTTTCGGCTGCGGCGGAGACCGCGACGCCGACAAACGACCGATGATGGGAGCAATTGCCGAGCGTTACGCAGATCGGATTGTCGTGACCGATGACAACCCGCGCAACGAAAGTCCCGCGGGCATTGCCGGGCAGATCATGCAGGGGATGCGTTCGAAACACCAGGTCATTCACGAACGAGGCGACGCGATCCGCCACGCCATCGATCAGGCGGAACCACTGGATACGGTATTGATCGCCGGCAAGGGACATGAGACAACGCAAACCTATCGCAACGAGATTCGATCCTTCAGCGATAGGAATTTCGTGAGCCGGCTGATGGGGAGTGAGGCATGATGGATATGCAAGTCGTCGCTCAGGCCGTCAACGGTGTACATGTCGGAGTCAATTCCTGGATTCACGGTGTCAGCACCGACTCGCGAACGATTGCGGATGGCAGCCTTTTTGTCGCTTTGCGAGGGGATAGATTTGACGGCCATGAGTTTGTGCGAGATGCCGTCGATTCAGGTGCGGCCGGGGCAATGGTCGAACAGTCGATGGATGTCACCGTACCTCAAGTGGTGGTCGAGGATACCGAAGTCGCACTCGGTCAGCTGGCCGCCGATTGGCGCGGCAGATTCGATACGCCTGTGATCGCGGTAACCGGATCGAACGGCAAGACAACAGTGAAGGAGCTCATCGGTACCATCCTGGGTGAGGCGTCATCAACGCTCGTTTCTTCGGGGAATTTCAACAATTCGATCGGACTTCCGCTTTCGTTGTTGCGGTTCAGGGAATCTCACAGATTTGCGGTCGTTGAGATCGGAATGAATCAGATCGGCGAGATACGCAACCTGTCGCAAATCGCGCGTCCTGACATTGCGGTAATCACCAACGCCGGCTTCGCGCATCTCGAACACCTCCAGTCGGTTCAGCAGGTTGCGATCGAAAAAGGCAGTCTGATGAGCGCACTCGACAGCGATGGCGTCGCGGTACTCAATCGGGACGATGAATATTTTGCCTACTGGAAAAATGAGGCTGCCGGACGGCGTGTGATCTCGTTCGGACTCAGTGCCGACGCGGACGTCTATGCGCAGTTCAAGCCACTTCAATTCAGTTCTGTTGTGCATCTTGAGACCGAGCTCGGTGTCATTGAGGCGGAACTGAAACTTGCCGGCGCGCATAACGTGATCAATGCGTCGGCCGCGGTTGCCGCCGCGATCGGCGCTGGAGCGGGTTGCGGGGAAATCGCCGCTGGACTCGAAAAGATGCGGGCTGTTTGCGGCCGGTTGCAACTGCGAACACACTGTGCAGGTGGCAGTCTTGTGGACGACACCTACAATGCCAATCCTGATTCAGTTGCGGTTGCATTGAAGGTGCTGGGAGATTTCGCCGGCGACCGACGTCTGGTCATTGGCGATATGTTCGAACTGGGCGCGAATGTGGATGAATTTCATAGGGATATTGGGACACAGGCGCGAGCGGCCGGTGTCGGAAGACTCTATGCGGTCGGGGAATATTGCAGGAATGCGGTACGGGAATTCGGCCGCGGCGCAACCCACTACGAGAATCAACAGGACCTGATCGAGGACCTGATGGGGACTCTGGATTCGACCACGGTCGTTCTGGTCAAGGGCTCGCATGGGATGAGAATGGAGCATGTAGCAAACGCACTGTGTACCGGGGGTGCGACATGCTGACACATTTTTTCCTTTCGATGGCAGGTGAGCATACCTGGTTGAACATCTTTCGCTACGTCACTTTCCGAGGTGTCCTGGCAGTGATGACCGCACTGGCTCTGGGTGTGTTTGTATTCCCTTACACCATTCGGAAACTCACGCAGTATTCGATCGGCGAGGTGACAAGGGATGACGATGTGCCGATGCACTCCGGCAAGGGCGGCACGCCAACGATGGGCGGTGTCATCATCATCCTCTCAGTGTGCATCGCAGTCCTGCTATGGGCGGATCTGAACGTGCGATTTGTGTGGATCGTGCTGATGGGGATGCTTGGATTTGCTGTCATCGGGTTTATCGATGATTGGATCAAGTTGAAAAGTGTCATCAACGGCACCCCGCGCGGCCTCAGTGTTCGCGTCAAGCTGCTGATGCAGATCGTGACTGCGGCTGTTATTGCGCTGGCCCTGTACATGACCGCGACATCGCCGGTGGATACGGCATATATCGTTCCGGTTCTCAAGGACATATCGCTCGATTTCGGTATCTGGTTCATACCGCTGACGATGTTGGTCATCGTCGCGACCAGCAACGCCACCAATCTGACAGATGGCCTGGACGGTCTCGCTATTTTGCCGATCGTCATGGTTGCCGGTGGTTTGGGAGTGTTCAGTTATGCAACCGGTCACTCCGTGTTTTCGCAATACCTTGCGATTCCGTTTATCGAGGGCGCGGGTGAGCTGGCAATTTTTTGTGCATCAATCGTAGGCGGTGGTCTGGCGTTTTTGGCATTCAACTGTCATCCCGCCCAGATTTTCATGGGTGACGTCGGAGCGCTTGCTCTGGGAACTGCCATCGCAGTTGTCGCCGTGGCGGTCCGACAGGAATTGGTGCTGTTCGTGATGGGGGGACTGTTTGTACTGGAAGCTGTATCAGTGATCACACAGGTCATTTCATACAAGCTGTTCGGTCGGCGGATCTGGCTGATGTCACCCCTGCATCATCATCTGGAACTGAAGCAATGGCCCGAGACCCGGATTACTGTCCGGCTTTGGATTGTTTCGTTTGTGCTGGTTCTGAGCGGACTGGCGACATTGAAAATAAGATAAGAGAGGTATGGTCATGCAAGCAACGCAAAATACTATAGGTAATTCGGTACCAAGTGCTGTTGTCGTTGGATTGGGGAAGAACAGCATCTCCTGCGCAGCCTATCTGATTGATGAAGGCTGGGACGTGGAGATGCTTGACGTGAAGCCACATCCGCAGCTGGAACGACTGGCCGAGTCGGAATTGCCCGGCATCATGATCCATTCGGAAGTGGATCCGTACGCCTTCATGAATGCGAACATGGTCGTCACCACCCGCGTGATGACGGGACAGTATTCACAAGTTGCTCAAATCGCCAGCGAATATGGATGTCGCACCGTTACCAGCCTGGAACTTTTCTTCGAACGCTCGACAAAGCCTGTTGTGGCAATAGTCGGAAGCAATGGAAAGAGTACGGTGCTGGCATTGGTGGATGCGATTGCCAACCGTCAGGGACGCGCAACCTGTATCGACGCAAAATACGGCTATCCGTTCCTGGACCTGCTGGATGCGGATCAACCGGATGTCTACGTAATGGAACTGTCTGCCCAACAGCTGGCCCAGGTCCATTCAATCAGTCCTGACATCATCACGATTCTCAACCATTCGGCGGATAACGGTGCGGTGACGTCTATCGATACTGTGAAGCGGGTCGCCCGCAATGCCGATTTGCGGATTGTGAACCGTGATGATCCGGCGTTCTCCAGTGCGGACCTCAAGGGGGCGCGCATTGAGTTCGGCCGCAGCGGTCCGAAGAGTGAATCAGACTACGGTATCCTGACTGAAGGAAAGTCGCGCTGGGTCGTAAAAGGCACGGAAAAACTGATCAGGACCAATCATTGCGCGTTGCAGGGAAGTCACAATGAACTCAACATTGTGGCGGCGTGTGCGCTCGCCGAAACGATCGGCTACGCCCCATCGGTGGCGCGAAACGCAATCAAGAATTTCAAGGCGCTGCCGTACAGCTGCGAGGATGAGGGTCGCAGGAATGGTATCCGCTGGGTGAATGATGCCAGATCGACGAATGTCGATTCCACGATCGCTGCAATCGAGCATTCCAAAGGGAATGTAGTGCTGATTGCGGGTGGTCTGAGCCAGGGCGATGACTTCGCCAAGGTGGCCAGAAAGGTCAACGGAAAACTGACAGGTTGTGTGCTCTTTGGCTGCGACGGCTGGAAACTCAACCAGTCGTTCGATAGCGTCAAGAACAAGGAACTGGTCGAAAGCATCGATGATGCGATCGTCGCGGCTGAACAGATCGCGAGTGAGGGCGACTGTGTGGTGTTTTCTCCGGGTTGTGTCAGTCACGATATGTTTTCGGACTACCAACAGCGCGGTGAAACTTTCAGCAAGGCTCTGCAGACTCATTTTGATGGTAACAACACTGACACAATCTAAAGACAGGGCAACCGCTCGCAGCGTGCTGTTCTTCGATCCGACGCTGCTGATTGTCTACC
The DNA here is from genome assembly GCA_028820695.1 of Acidiferrobacterales bacterium. Taxonomy (NCBI): domain Bacteria; kingdom Pseudomonadati; phylum Pseudomonadota; class Gammaproteobacteria; order Acidiferrobacterales; species Acidiferrobacterales bacterium. The sequence goes on from JAPPIB010000041.1 coordinate 40,891, forward strand.
TGCTTCTGGTTGCCGTGGGCATTGTCACCGCCTATTCGGCGACAATCGCACAGGCGTTTGAAGCGGGTGACTCATTCTTGTACATGAGGAAGAATCTGGTCAACCTGCTTTTTGCGCTGACCGCAATGCTGGTTGCATCGCTGATCCCGGTCCGCTTCTGGCAAAAAACAGCTCCGCTTCTGCTGCTGGGTGGAATCGGGTTGCTGGCCTTGGTTTTCGTGCCGTCGCTTGGAGTTGAGGTGAACGGCAGCAATCGCTGGATCAGGGTGGCAAACTTCAACTTCCAGCCATCAGAGATCGCCGAGCTTGCGTTCATCGTGTTTACCGCCGACTATATTTCTTCACGGCGCAATCAGCTGAACGCCACCATTGTGGGCATTCTCCCGATTCTTGGCGTGTTCTCGGTTTTTTCAATACTGCTTTTGCTGGAGCCCGACTTCGGCAGTACGGTTGTTCTCGGAGCAGCCTTGATGTGCCTGCTGTATCTCAATGGAATGCGACTTTCCCATATGGCAATGATTGCAGGTGCTGGAGTACTTGCCATAGCGGTTCTTGTGGTGCTGGAGCCCTATCGGCTGACGCGGCTGCTGTCGTTCATGGATCCGTTCGAGGACCCGTTCGATACAGGCTTTCAGCTGACTCAGTCCCTGATCGCCTTCGGAAGGGGTGAGATTTTTGGTGTGGGGCTTGGAAACAGCGTGCAGAAACTGTTTTATCTGCCCTATGCGGGATCAGATTTCCTGCTGGCGATCATCGCCGAGGAACTTGGGTTCATAGGCATATTTGCCGTGATCTCGCTGTTTGTGGTACTGACTTGGAGAATTTTCCGCATCGGCTGGCTGGCAGGCGCGACCGGAGACCATTTTGCGATGGTGATGTGTCAGGGAATCGCAATCCTGATCGCGGTATCTGCGATGATCAACATGGGTGTGAACATGGGAGTCCTGCCAACAAAGGGGCTTACCTTGCCGTTCATGAGTGAGGGCGGGACAAGTCTTATTGCCTACTCAGCTGCAATTGGAATGATCTTCTCGGTGGAGCGTCGGGCGCGGAGAGTGTCGGAACAATGAATACTGTGATAATCATGGCTGGCGGCACCGGTGGGCACATCTATCCGGCATTGGCTGTTGGTACAGCCTTGCGGGATCGCGGTGTGAAGGTCTTCTGGATGGGTGTTCGCGATGGCCTTGAATCCCGTCTTGCACGCGATCAGGGATTCGAATTTGACTCGGTCAGGACCCAAGGCGTGTGGGGGAAGGGGGTCACACGCTGGTTGACGATGCCGCTGTGGCTATCGGTTGCGATCCTGCAGTGTGTCAGCATTATCTTGCGCCGAAGGCCGGATGCGCTCTTGGGGATGGGAGGCTATGTCTGCGGTCCCGGCGGTCTGGCTGGCTGGCTGCTTCGCCGTCCTTTGGTCATTCATGAATCTAATTTCATTCCCGGGTTGACCAATCGGGCGCTTGCGTTCCTCGCAACCCGTATTCTGACCGGTTTCGAGGATACAGCAATTGCAGGCAGACCCATCTGGGTCGGCGTACCGGTCCGCGGGAGCATCATCGCGACAGGAGTCAGCCGCGATCTGTCCGATCTTGAGGCGCATCGCCCACTGAATCTTCTCGTCGTCGGTGGCAGTCAGGGTGCGCAGAGTCTGAATGAGGGGCTTCCGCAGGCAGTTGCGGAACTTCCGGCAGATCTGATGCCGAAGATAAGACATCAATCGGGGGCTGGACGCGGAGACGATACGGTACGACGTTATCGTATCCACGCAGTGGACGCTGAGGTCACCGAATACATCGACGATATGTCTGAAGCCTACCGGTGGGCTGACGTCATTGTCGCCCGTGCCGGCGCCATGTCGCTGGCAGAGATATCGGTGGTCGGACTGGCTGCGGTACTCGTGCCTTTCCCTTATGCGGCAAAAGATCATCAACGCATCAATGCCGAGATTTTTAAAGACAGGGACTGCGCCTTGGTCTGCATGGAAGGTGACCAGTTCATCCCGTGTCTGGTCGGGCATCTGAGGACGATTCTGGGCGACCGCGTGCTGATCCGAAAGATGTCGCAACGAATCCGGCAGATGGCGAGAACGGACTCGACTGAATTGGTCGCGACGAACTGTATTGACGTCATGCAATCATGAGTCGGCACCCATGAAGGCATCAAATTTTCTGGATATACCCATGCATGGATTGAAAGGACAATTGCGACAGGATGAGCCGATGAGTCGGCATACCAGCTGGCGAGCCGGCGGTTGTGCGAGCATGTTCTACACACCGAAAGGCAAGGATGACCTGGGAGAGTTCCTGAGTCGGGTGCCGGATGATGCTGACATCGCCTGGTGCGGCCTGGGCAGCAATATGCTGGTTCGAGATGGCGGGTTTCCGGGAGTTATGATTTCGACGCTGAAAGGGTTGAGCACATTGCACAAGGCAGGTGAGACGCAGGTGTATGCCGAAGCGGGTGTGCCGGGGGCGAAACTTGCGAAGTATTCGGTGGGAAATTCGCTTTGCGATGCTGAATTCATGGTCGGTATACCGGGTACTGTCGGCGGGGCGCTGGCAATGAACGCGGGTTGCTTCGGTGCGGAAACCTGGGACATTGTCGGTCATGTCGATACGATCAACCGCAGCGGTGAGCAAAAAACGAAGGATCGCGATGAATTTGACTGGGGCTATCGGTATGTCGGCAAGGACAGTGATGAATGGTTTACCGGCGCACAGTTCCGCCTTACGCTGTGTGACGGCAACCTGGGCAAGGAGAACATCAGGCGGCTTTTGAAGACGCGATCGCAGACCCAGCCGATTCAGACTGCGAATGCAGGGTCCGTGTTCCGAAATCCGCCCGGCGACTATGCGGCACGGCTGATCGAGACCGCCGGGCTGAAAAATTTTCAGATCGGTCAGGCCGGCATATCCGCGGTGCACGCGAATTTTATCGAAAACAAAGGCGAGGCGACAGCGAGTGATATTGAGAATCTGATTGATCATGCTGTCGAAGAGGTCGAACGGGTCCATGGGGTTCGACTAGAGCCTGAGGTCAGAATTATTGGAAGGACAACATCGTAAGAGGGTGGCGAAAATGAACAGGAATCAACGGTATCAAAATTTCGTGCAGCTGGTCCGCAAGAACAGTGCGGCCGGCAGTGAATCCTCGCGCGGCGGGGGAGTCATTGTTGTATCGATTCTGGCAGTTGTCATGTCGGCGGGCGCTATTTTCGGGTTGGGTGTGGACTATCTCCTGCATCCCCAGCGGTTTCCATTGAAACACATCAATGTTGAGGGAAAGTTGGTCAACACGCATCCCAGTCAGATACAGAATGCGATTGCGCAAGTGATCTCCTCCAGCAACATTCTGCAAGTGGATGTATCGAAGACCGTTGCCGCGGCACAGGCGTTACCCTGGGTGGAAAATGCATCCATCAGTCGAAGGTGGCCGGACACACTTGATGTACGAGTAAGCGAAAGAGTCATCAGCGCCCGCTGGAATTCCGACAGATGGCTGGATCAGACAGGCGTCGCGGTGACTTTGCTAAACCATGCTGACGAGAGTCTTCCTGTTTTGCGCGGCGAAAATGGGTCCGGGAAGGAGGTGCTGAATGCGTATCGGAAATTCGAGAAGATTTTTCGCAACTACGGATTGGAAGTGACCGAGCTCTCAAGATCGGCAAGAGGAAGCTGGGATGTCGAGCTGCAGGCCGCCGAGTCCGAACCGGCACCGGCGGGCGATTTGGTTGCAGGTGCAAACAGGATCAAGGTCATACTTGGACAGATTGACCCGGCAGCCAGAGTCGAGCGGTTTGGCCGATTGTATTCCGAATTACTTCACGATGTTGCTGAGCAGATTTCAGTGGTGGATATGCGCTATCCCGACGGAGTGGCGGTGCGCTGGATCGATGAAGAGCCCCGATTGGATGGGGTCATCAAATTGAAAAATTCTTAACGGAGCGACAAGCAAATGGGGAACAGTAGAAAGTCAGAGAATCAATTCATAGTGGGGCTGGACGTCGGCACGTCGAAAATCGCCGTCGTTGTATGCGAGGTTTCTCCTGTCGGAGATATTGAGGTGATCGGAGTAGCCGAGCAGCCTGCGCTTGGAATGGATAGAGGCATGGTGTCGAACATCGACCTCATGGTCCGGTCCATCAAGCAGGCGATCGCTGAGGCCGAGACGATGGCAGACTGCGAGATTGTGGGGGTGTTCGCCGGCATAACCGGAGCTCATATTCGCAGTTACAACTCAAGCGGTGTGGTTGCGATCAAAGGAGGCGAGGTGAGTCAGGATGATTTGTCGCGTGTCATAGAAGCGGCACAGGCAGTACGAATTTCCAGCGACGAGAAGATTCTCCATGTTCTGCCTCAGAACTTCAGTATTGATGATCAGGATGGGATTCGAGATCCGGTCGGCTTATGCGGTGTCCGGCTGGAGGCGAATGTACATGTCATAACCGGAAATATCAGCGCAGTGCAGAATATTCTCAAGTGCATCAAGCTCTGTGACCTTGAGGTTGTTCATGTCATCTTGGATCACATTGCGTCAGGTGAGTCGGTACTGACCGACGACGAGAAGGAACTGGGCGTGGGGATGCTTGACATCGGCGACGGAACGATGGATCTGGCAGTCTACTGTGAAGGTGCGTTGCAGTATTCGGTGACGTTTTCCATGGCTGGATCGCAGATCACAAACGACATTGCGGTCACCATGCATACGCCAACATCGTCAGCCAAGAAAATCAAACACCGGTACGGCAGTGCCATAGCGAGCACAGTCGACGGTGAGAATTTGATTGAGTTGCCTGGCATCGGCGATCAACCTGTGCGTTCGGTTCGACAGAAATATCTTGCGGAAGTGATTGAATCTCGCATGGAGGAGTTGTTTCACTTGGTGCTCAACGATCTGAACCAGACCAACAACATCAGCATGCTCCGATCAGGCATGGTGCTGACCGGAGGCGGTTCGCGGCTCGAAGAGGTGGTTCCGCTGGCGGAAAGAATTCTCAATCTGCCGACTCGGCTCGGACTCCCGCGCTATGCAGGACCTCTATGCGAGGTTGTGAATCATCCGATGTTTGCAACGGGTTTGGGTCTTTGCCAGTTCGGTTGCGCCAATCGGGATGTTTTTGGCTTGACTGCTGATGATTCCACCGACTTGCACTCGAGCGCGGTCAATAAGCTGCTGGAATACGCTCGAAAGTTGTACACGCGCCCGGAACCTGAATGGATTGCGGTGCAGCCGACGGATGGGCGATTGAAGGGGTGAATTCTTTAGTCCTGATTGTTGACGTTGTTATTCAACACTTTGCAGTGGATAGACGGGAGAATGCAGATCAATGACAAATGAGCTGCCTGACAAAATTGTCGCGCGAGGAGTTGGCAACATCGATCCGCGTCAAGAAGAGATGGAGAGGGTCGGTGCGTGCTCTGAGCAAGGTCATGGAAGTGAGCCGGTCGAAGACGGGGCCGGACAAGCCGATGAGTGGGATTCGAAACGATCGGATGTCCGGAATCGTTCCCGGACGCGGTATTTGCGCGGAAGAGTGCCGGCAAACTCCAAAAGACGAACCCAGGGTCACGAGGAATCCCGCGATCTGCCATTGAGACAGCGAATGAAGATTTATCGAAATCGTCGTCAATCAAGGTGATCTGAAGTGAAGGTTATCGAATTCAGGAAATGCAGTGAATGAGAGTGACAGAAAGGTCTCAGTGAGTCGGTACGGTACGAAGTTGTCGGAACAGTCGGTTTTGAAGCGACTATTAGAAATCTATAAATAGCGGAGTAAATAATTTATGCTTAATTCAACTACACCTAGTTTGTTCGAAAAGCGGTTTTTCCCCCAGCAGGATGATGCTTACAACCTGAATGCGATAATCAAGGTTATTGGAGTCGGTGGTGGCGGAAACAATGCAGTCGAATATATGATTAATGAGTCCATAGAAGGAGTTGAGTTTCTCGTCGCCAATACGGATTCGCAAGTGCTGGCGAGAATGAAATGTCCACAACGTATCCAGATTGGACAGGAACTCACCAAGGGTTTGGGTGCCGGGTCCGATCCGGAAGTTGGACGCGAGGCAGCATTGGAGGATAAGGACGTCCTGGTCGAGCATCTCAAGGACGCGGATATGGTTTTCGTAACTGCCGGACTCGGTGGTGGTACCGGTACCGGAGCCGCGCCGGTCATCGCATCTGCGATCAAGGAAGCAGCGCCGAATATGGTTGTTGTTGCGGTTGTCACGACACCGTTTGTTTTTGAAGGTGCCAAAAGGATGAAGTGTGCGAACATCGGCGTGGAGAAGCTTAAGTCTGCAGTCGACTCGCTGATCACAATCCCGAACGAAAAACTTCTGTCAAACACATCTACAATGAGAAATGCCTATAGCGAGGCCAATGATGTGTTGATGAACGCCGTCAAGGGAATTGCTGACATGGTTACTCAGACCGGGTTTATCAATGTCGATTTTGCCGATGTTCGAACAGTCATGTCCAAAGCAGGTCAGGCTGTCATGTGTAAAGGGGCCGCGACCGGTGAAAACCGAGCGACGAACGCCGTGCTGGATGCGATCAACAATCCGCTGCTTGACGACACCGACGTTGCTGAAGCGAAAGGAATTCTGGTGAATGTCATTTCAAATACAGACATGACACCACAGGAATTTTCGGATATCGGTCAGGCAATCAACGAAGTCGCGTCGGACGATGCTGAGATCATAATGGGCCAGCAATACGATGATGAGGTCGGTGATGAATTGAAGGTGACAATTATTGCGACTGGACTGGGAGCGAAGGCTGAAGAAACCGAAACAGCCGAAGAACCGCAAGCATTTGCAGAGCACGAACCAGCTGAAGTCGAAACTGAAGCCGAGTCCGGTCATGAGTATGAGTCGCAGTTCAATGGTTTTCCGTCCACATTTGTCGGAACGGAAATCGACGATCTCATTTCCCCAGTGGAAAGACGGGAAGAACCGGCTGTGTTGCGAACCAGATTCAGTTCAGTGGTGCAGCCAGTGTACGAAAACAGCAATGGACACATGTCGGAAAGCTGATTTTCGGAATTTGACGACCCGCACCTGAACGATTTTGCTGACCTGGGAAACTGACTTCAGGCAACTTGTTTGCAATGATGAGTATACTTGGGTGTATCAGCGCGTTCAGGGTCGGAATGTCTTGATTGGCGCACTGTTCGGAACTATGGATTCTACGGGACTTGTGATGAAAGCGGACGCTCGGTCGATATCGGATAGAGTGCCAGCTTTCTCAATCTGAACGGCTTTTCTGAATTCTATTGACGGGATGATCCAACAAATATGTTCAGAATATATTTTCTTTAGAAATTTTTTGCGAAAGGTTGTATATTATTGCCATATCCTCCAAAGTTATTGGAATCAACAACATTCCAAAAAAATTACGACAATTATTTGTTGAACGATTCTCTGTAGCTGATGTTTTTTCTTGGTATAGATTGACGAATGGTTAAACAAAGAACGCTAACGAACGTAATTACTGGAACCGGCGTCGGATTGCATACAGGCGTGAAAGTCTGTCTGACTCTCAATCCAGCTCCTGTAAATACCGGTGTGATTTTCAGAAGGGTCGACCTGGACAGCGCGATTGAAATTCCGGCTCGCGTCGAAAATGTCTCAAATACCAATATGTCGACCACCATCCAAAAGGACGGTGCATCGGTGTCGACGGTAGAACATCTGATGTCAGCATTTGCAGGGCTGGGAGTTGACAACGTTTATGTCGATGTCACAGCCGGTGAGGTTCCGATTATGGATGGCAGTGCACACCCGTTTGTATTCCTGATGGAGTCAGCGGGTCTGGAGAATCAGAACGCAGCCAAGAAGTTTATCCGGGTAAAGAAAAAGGTCGAGGTCCGGGAAAAGGACATGTGGGCCAGGTTCGAGCCGCACAGCGGATTCAAGATCTCATTCACGATTGATTTTGAGCAGCCGGTCATGAAGAACTCCAGCCAGACTGTCAAAATAGATTTTGCGGCCACATCATACAAAAACAGTCTGTCCAGAGCCCGTACCTTTGGTTTCATGTCTGATCTGGAAACCCTGCACGAAGCTGGCCTGGCTCAGGGTGCGAGCTACCATAACGCGATCGTGATGAATGACTTTCATGTGCTCAATGAGGATCAGTTGCGATACAAAGACGAATGTGTTCGACATAAGGCGTTGGATGCGGTCGGGGATATCTATCTCCTCGGTCACTCCGTTATCGGGGCGTTCTCTGCGCATAAGTCCGGCCATTATCTGAACAATCTTCTATTGCAGGAGTTGCAAGCAAACGAGTCTGCCTGGGAATTGGTCGAATCTGACGACTTTGAAGAGGTTCCGGCCACTCTGATGCGACCTGCTTTGGGAACCGCCTGACTCGCGAATCGATCATAAGTCACTTCCGTGACAGGTTCCTGCATGCCAGTCATCCGACAGCGCTTACATACGCAGGCCTCCTGGGAACTAGTCGTCGGGTCGTTTTGGAAGTTTGCTGAGTCGCAGGAACACTTCCCTTGCCTCTTTATTTTTCGACTGCGCGGCCAGTCGTTGAAATAAATCCCGCATGCGCGGTGTAATGGTACGGGACTGTTGTTTCTTTTTCTTTCGTAGCGGCGTGCCGGGAGATTTCTGCACCCGGATTCGAACGCTCATTTCAGTCAGGTTCCTGAATCCGTTTTCCTGTAGAGTCTGCAGGATACTGTTTTGCTGATTGATCAGTTCATGTGCCCAGGTTGAAGAGTTTACCGATACATAAAGAACGTCGTCTTCGATCGTCAGCGAGTCTGTGTTGTCGTAAATCGATGCCCCTGCGGCTGACTTCCAAGTTCTGTAAATATCCGAATTCTTGAAGTCCGGAGACTTCCTGAGGACATCGCTTTCCTCAAGAAAGCTGGATAGAATCTTGTAGTTGGGTTTGTCCATTTGGAACGATTCGCTAAATGTGGATAAAGTTGCCTGTCAGCATTCAGATTCCGCATCGGTTTCGTTTCGCGGAATCAATCCGGCTATGCGGCTCAATTCATTGATTTCCGGCTCCGCCTGGTGCAGGTCGGGATCATAACGCTCGATGCCATCGGTGTCCGCTTTTGTCGGTTTTCTCCTAAGTCCCCTGAGGTGATGGTAAAAAAGTTTTGAAGGGACAGCGTAGTGAATTCCGAATATCGTTTTCGGTCTTTGATTCAGTCCCACTATTTTCGCAGTCAGGAACCGACTGTTGGAGATTGCATAGATCAGATGATCCTTCCACGACAATCGGATTTCCCCAGTCTTCGGGAAATTCGGGATTGCAACGTGCACGGAGTTGTACTTGACCCGGTTGAACTTATAGATGTACTTGGTCTTGCCGAATGGTTGGATTCCCTGATCAGGCCGTCTGAACGATTGATGCCAGACTCTGGCAGGCTCAGGAATACTGCCTGATCTGGGATGTTGTCTTGGAATCCAGCTCTCCCTCGTTCGAATCGAACTGATTCGTTCATCCTTGAAAGTCGAGTCAAGATGTTCAAGCAGGTTTTGTCCGGACTTGTTGACCAGATATTCATCCAGGTCCGTGTTGATACAGTAACCGCCCTCGATCGAAAACCTCAATCTGCAGTGATTCATGGCTCCGCGTTGCGCGAACTTATCCGGTGACTGACCATATTCGAATGGCCATTCAACGAAAACGATGTTCACGTCGATGTCCAAGTCTTTCAGTCTTCGCAGGATGGTTTGGCGGTCCGAACTTCCGTTGTCATAAAGTATGACTCGCTGTACGTTGTGAAGATTCCTGTGCCACCTGATCCAGTCTTCGATCCATTCAATATGATTGTTCTTTTGGATAGTTGAAATCGTAAGCCTGTTGGTTGGGCTGCACACCCGTGCATTCACACTGCGCGAGGTATCTATCGCCAGGCTGACACTGAATACGGGAAACTCAAAGTTCAGCGTCAAGCCGTCCTCAACCTTGTCCGGCGCTTGCACTTCGAGAATGCAAATGGTTTTCATTTCTGTCAGCCGATGCGGCAGTTTCATTTCGTTGCACCGAACCTGCATGGGCATGAGACTTTTTTTCAGATTCAGGAGTCGGGGACCGATTCCGATAAATTTGTTTTCTGAATGGTGATAGAACACATCGTAGAAGACTGTAAGGCGGTCAAAGGACTTGTGCTGCAGTTCCTCCTTCGAAAGATTGGCGTTGCGGGGATGCAGTTTCCGGGTTATGTTCAGATTTGCAGGAACGCGGATGCTGGACACCGCGTAGACTTCAACGGATGCGGACTTGTGTGGAATTGATTTCATGGGAATATCAGAACAATGTATCCATTCTGAAGTCGACTGTGGATGCTGCTTGAGAATTTTGCCGAGCGTTTTGATTCAGACCGAATCCAGCAGACATTTTCGGACATTTGCAAGCCAGCTGCAGTTCAGCACCCTTGTTGAACCAACAATATAATATATCAGTTTGAATTTACGCGAATCTGAGCCGCAATTTTCTTCCCTAGGTGAGTGTTGAAACCGATCCTGCCATTGCGCAAGATTTCACTTTTGGCTGTGACCTGTTCAAACGGGCAGTCCAGGTGACGAGCGCGGATTCAAGACTCCTAAACCGCCGAACGATACCATGTCCAGAAATGTGATAACGATCAAGTGGGGAAATCTATACGGTCCCCATTACGTCAATCGGTTGTACAGCGCAGTCCGACGTAACTTGACGGGAGACTTCCGTTTCGTCTGCTTTACTGATGATTCGGAAAACCTGCGGCCGGAAATCGAGACGTATCCAATTCCGGACGTCATTGATCCCCGGGCACTTTCGAGTTTCGCAAATGGTAAGAAACAGCAACTGTTCCAAAGCGGTATTGGCGATCTTGAGGGCTCATGCCTGTTTTTTGATCTCGATGTCATTATCGTGGATTCGATTGACTGCTTTTTTGACCATAGGCCAGGTGAATTCTGCATTTGCAAGGAGTGGTTGCCGCCCCATCAGGTACTGAAGCACAAGATCAAGGGCCGACAGTTCGGTGGAAATTCATCTGTATTCAGATTTGAAGCAGACTCCATGCAATTTGTCGTCGATATGATGAACAAGGATGTCAGTTATCCTCAGCAATTCAGGCTGGAACAGCGATGGCTGTCGCATGTGCTGAAAGATTACATGGTGTGGTGGCCAGATGAATGGGTTAGAAGTTTCAAGCATCGTCGCCCCGTCTATCCATTGAGTTTCGTGTTTCCGCCGGTCCTTCCACAGGGTTCCCGAGTCATGGTCTTTAACGGTCCCCTGAAGCAGTCTCACGCAATCATGGGGAATTACGAACTGTCCCCTCGAAGAGTATGTCGACCAGCTCGCTGGGCGGCTGAGCACTGGATCGACTAGGCAAAGCCAGTCCTGAACCCGGCCTGTGACACCTGTGCCAATGGACGACTCTGAGCGAATGGAATCCCTGGTGACTATGAATCGGACAGTGGTTGATCAACATCGGTTTTCGACAAAAGCAGTGAATCCAGTCCGAAGAACATACTTCGACAAGCTCCTGAGCAAGAATCGACTCTTGTTCATCTCGTGCATTGTCTCAGGCATGTTGATGCAAGTTTCAGTTGTGGACGTCAAGGCTGAAACCTGGCGTGGATTGGCCGTTGCGCCGGAGTATAGATGCTCTCCTTACAATTCAAGGGATTATCACTACCCACAATCTGTTGAACCTGAAATCATCAATTCTATTGGGAAGATCTACAGTCCCTATACCGGAAACTGCTTTTCCAACCGTCGACAGACAGACATTGAGCACATTGTTGCCCGTTCCGAAGCCCATGACAGCGGGATGTGTTCCGCCACCAAGGAGACGAAGTCGCGGTTCGCCAGGGATTTGCTGAATCTGACTCTGGCGAGCCCACAAGTCAATCGGTCGCAAAAGGTCGCCAAGGACGCAGCCGACTGGATTCCGGAACTGAATCAGTGCTGGTTTGCCGCAACCGTTGTGGCAGTCAAGCGAAAATACAAATTGACGGTTGACAAGAGAGAGGCTGTCGCACTGGAGAAAATTCTTTCCAATTGCGAATCGACCGAGATGACAGTACGTGCATGTCGCTCCATCGTATCCCCGACACGATCGTCGAACACCACTGGTGGAACTGTCGATGTCGGTGACGCGCTGGCGCAATGGGACGACAATTCAAACGGAAGGATTACCTGCAAAGAGGCCACAAGGCACGGAATTGCACCGGTGACAAGTGACCATCCGGCATATCGATTTATGCGTGACGGCGATGGCGACGGTGTTGTATGCGAATAGGGGTATGCGTCGTCATTGACCCTGGAGCCTGCCCGGCATGATTGCAATCAGACCTCTATCAGTTGAGTCCAACCGTAACGATCTTCGATTTCTCCACGCTGTATGCCGACAATTGTGTGATAAAGATGGCGACTCAATTCACCGGATTGTCCGTCATTGATTACATGGAGTGATTCTCGATAGCCGATACTGCCAACTGCGGTGATGACTGCGGCTGTTCCGCACCCGAATGCTTCTTGAAGTGTATTGAGTTGCACTCCCTCAATGATCTCATCGATTTCAACGAGTCTCTCGTCGCATTCGATGCCCATGTCGCTGACGATGCGCAACACGCTGTCTCGCGTCACGCCAGGTAGAATCGTGCCGCGCAGTTCCGGGGTTACCAATCTGTCATTCAACAGGAAGCAGATATTCATTTGGCCGACCTCTTCGATGTATTTGTGATCGACGCCATCAAGCCATAGGATCTGTGCATACCCTTTCTCGCGCCCTTCCCTTGAGGCAAGAAAAGTAGCTGCGTAATTGCCGCCTGCCTTCGCAAAACCGGTTCCACCCTGAATTGCGCGCGTGTATTTCTCCTCGGCCTTGAGCGACACGGCCGGGAAGTCTGACCCGAAATATCCGCCAACGGGAGAAAGAATGACAAGATAACGATATCGGTCTGCGGGCCTTACATCCAGCTGTGGTTCATCCGCAAACATGATCGGACGGATATACAGTGCCTGTTTCTCACCGGGTGGTACCCATCGATGGTCCACGCGGATGAGTTCCTTGATGGAATTGATGAAAGTGTCCTGATCAACCAAAGGCATGCACATACGTTCGCACGATGCGCTCAAGCGGCGGTAATTCATCTCGGGTCTGAAGATTCGAATTTCTCCATCTACGCCCCGGTAAGCCTTCATTCCCTCGAAAATGGCCTGTCCATAGTGCAGGGAGGCCGAAACCGGATTGACTTCAATCGGCCCGAAAGGCTCTATGCGATGGTTGCGCCACTTGCCGTCCACATACTCCATCGCGAACATATGGTCGCTGAAAAGAGAGCCGAACGTAATTTTTGCGAAATCAACTTCGTTGATTCGGCTCTGTGTAGTTCTGTGAATTTCCATCAATTGAAAGAGGGTTTTTCCTGCAGATCGCGGATGTGATTGAGATCAATTGCGGACGAGATGGTGTTGACTCAGATGGTTCAACCGGCAAGCCCGCGGGATTCGGATTTCGAGCAATTTTAGCATTACGTCATATCCGGGACTGCCAAATTGTCTGTGACCACCTGATACCCAACCCACATCCGGGCCTCTTGCGCAATCGTGTCATGCCCTGCAGATGGTATCCGCCGCAATGTTCACCAGATCTTCCTGAACTTGGTGCGTGGCCGTGACAATGCGGGCATGTGAGATGGGGATGAGTGATCAGGCCCCGCATCGAATGATCTCACCCATTCCGCCATGGCTGAGGTCACCGACAAACCGAACATGAGGTTCGCCAAGTTTTTCGTACAGATCCATTGGCTCTCCAATCTCAGTCAGATATTTTTGGAAAATAGTCAGGTATCCGTCACCTGCGAAGGGCTGTCCGACAAATCTGTCGCTGGGCAAATCCAGACTTTCAGCGCATAGGATTGATCCTCGCTTCATATGAACGCCCAGTTCATCGCCCACACTCCCGAACAACATGACAGTTCCGGCAATCATTGAGGAGCATGCACCGCCACCCGCACTCCCCTGAACAATGATCAGTCCCCGTCGCATGCGATCACCCAACCGCTCGCCGGCGTTTCCTTTGACAATCACACAACCTTCATTCATTGAGAATTTGCTGCCTGGCAACCCGGACGCCAGGTAGTCTCCGCAACTTCCTCCGACCCGTATCAGTCCGCCCCGCATCGAGTTTGCGCAAAAATCCCCCGCATCGCCTGTGATCGTGATGGCGCCGCCTGACATGTGAAAACCTGTCAGAGCTCCAGCATTCCCGACAATATCAATGGATCCATGTTGCATCCCACTTCCAATTCGTTCGAAAGTCGAGCAGGCGGCATCGAACACGATATGATTTGGATTGTTGCCAGACACTGCGAACAGGTCACCGACCAATACCGCATCACGTCCTTTATTGATCTTGATCCGTTCAATCTCGCGGATTCTCATTCCAATGAGCTTATCCGGCCTGAGCTGGGTCAGGTCTATGGGCCTTGTCACTTCAGTTATCGGTGTAAACTCAAGTGGCTTCACGACAGCAATTCGCTCAGATAAAAATGGTGTTTGCCTAATTTGCCGCCGAAATTCGAACACGTGATTTCAATGACACCTTGGTGGCGATTGCTCTTGCAGGCTGCGGTGATTCCCTGTCGCATGGCATCGGCAACCGCTTCATACGTCAGACCGTCAATCACGATTTCCAAAACTGCCTGTGCCCCAGCCGGCAGTTCGGACTCGACAAGTCCTCGCAGAGTTGGGCAGTAGGCGTCATTTGTTGACGCAGTCATGAACGTGTACTTGGAACCCACTTTGGAACCAGACCGGACAACGCCGCCTGGGAAAGGTGTGATCACGTCAGGAAGTTGAGCAATCGCCGCAACTGCACTTTGTGCGGCAGACATCGCGCAATCAATGTTCGCGGCAACAATCAGAAAATTGCCGCCTGCCACCGCTTCAACCCGGTGAGTCGTATCCTCGCAGACAAACTCTCCGTCCATCACCGGTATCCGCCAGTAACGGCGGTTACCGAGCTTCTTGGAAATCTGATACCCATCACCGAAGTAACGGATCGCCTTTCCGATTGCGATGGTTTCGCCCTCGTCAATACCGGAGAATACAGCACTCGTCGGAGTCGTAAGGATGCACTGCCCAATCCTGTCCCGAAGCTGATTTTCGAGTTCGCCGCCGGAGACGGCAAAGAACAACAGCGAAACACCCGGCCGCCCGTCTGGCGTCTCACAAGCGGTCAGACTTCTTTCGATTCCTGCTTCAAGCTTGCATGCTACGACTGAAGTCGCGAAGCCGGTTGCTGCGTTGGCAGCATGCATGACCCATTTTTCATTCCGCGCGGTAACAATCAGACGGGCGGCTTTGATGGAGAAAGCCTCGGCAAAGGTATCCTTGATGGTCACGCCATTCAGTTCCATGTATGCTGCACTACCTCTGAGCCGATGGCGTTTGCCATTTCGTCATCGCTGATGACGAAATTCGACAACTGCATGCTGCCATTGTGTTCAAAATACCGTTCCAGTTCGCGGCGGATGTTCTGATCGTATTCGGGATGCGCTCGATGTGAGCGACCGGCGATAACCTGCCTGATCTCCCCATCGTGCACGACAGTCTTTCCGTCTTTGATCACCCTGGCGGGTCTCGCAAATACGTTTTCCCAATTGTCGTTGTGACGATACAGTACGATGTCCGCGTTCGCGCCCGGCCCCAGATGTCCCCGGTCTTTCAGTCCAAGCGAACGTGCTGGTCCTGCACGGGTTATGATCGCGATCTCATAAAGGGAGTATTCACGTGCGATCTCAGCGACGCAGCTCATCCGAGCGGCGGCCTGATTGATATTGGAAAGTGCATGATCGCGATAATCCTTGTCCATCAACAGCCGAATCAGGTGTGGATAGGTTGTAAATGACGCACCGTTGGGATGATCTGTCGTCAGAAATACCTGCCAGGGATTGTCAATCGCAAGGAACAGTTCCAGACCGACTGTCCATTGCAGGGCATTGGCATAACTCCTTGAGCGGTAGCGAAACGGTACCACACCGCAGCCTGCCTCGCATTCAATGTCCATGAATGCGGACTTCCCCGGATACGCATGATCTCGGTTTGCAAACTGATGCATGGTATCAGCAGAAACGGTGACGGTCTGGCCAAACATCACATGCCCGACGTCAACCGAAATCTGCGGGTTTTGCCGTACAAGTTCTGCGATCGATGTTGCTGCAGACGAAAATCCCTGCTTGCCTTCCGTACCGTAACTGTGGAACTGTACATGTGCGAGGTGCAGCGGCAATCCGTCCGCTGCCTTGACAGTACTGATTGTTGAGGCGAAATTTCCCGGAACGCCCAGATTGCTGGCGTGTACGTGAAGCGGATGCTGAAGGTTGATGTCATGCAGCGCTTCCGAAAGTGATCTGACAATTTCGCCCGGTGTCACGCCATAGTGTTTATGCGGTTCGTCCACATCAAGTGCCCGTTGGTTGAACTTGAATGCACTGATTCCTCCTGGATTGACCACTTTGACTCCGATGCATTGAGTTGAATCCACCATGAACGCGATGTAGTCGCGGATTATTGCGGCGTCGGCACCTTTTGCCAACAACCTGAGGAAATACTCGTCGTTTCCCAAGACCAGGTAACCTCCGGTATCGAGCAGGGGGGTATCGGCCATTTCCATGTGCG
Source organism: Acidiferrobacterales bacterium (assembly GCA_028820695.1). Taxonomy (NCBI): domain Bacteria; kingdom Pseudomonadati; phylum Pseudomonadota; class Gammaproteobacteria; order Acidiferrobacterales; species Acidiferrobacterales bacterium. The sequence continues at coordinate 57,550 of JAPPIB010000041.1, forward strand.
CCTGTCGGGCGTTCGAGGGAACGATTGCCGGTTCAAAGCACATGGTGTAACCCAGTTTGGCATATTCGTACCCGGTAATGAAGGTGGACGGTACGACACCGCCTGATCCGGACCTGAGGAAGCCGTCATTTGTCACTTGATGGGCATCACAATCTTCGGTCATCATCATGCGTGCGATGTTGACCTTGCCACCGCCGATGTGCGTATGGATGTCGATACCGCCTGACATGATGAAAAGGCCACTGGCGTCGATGGTCTCGTCGATCCTTGTGTCGCCCGGAGGCCTGTCCACGATACGTTCATCGTCAATGTAAAGGTCTTGCACGACACCATCAACACCATTGATCGGATCGTAGACTGTTCCGCCTTTGATTCGGGTCAGCATTGCGGGGAGTCCAGTTTGGCCAGAATCGATGTCAGGATTGCCTCGGCAGATGGAAGCACTGAGCAAACAGTGCGCTGGATATGCATCGCGACAACCTGATCGGTCCGGAAAAGGTGTCCGTCGTGGTGAACGCCTGGTATGCCGATCGGGATGAACAGTTGGGAGCGGGTTGGTCGCGAATGAGAGATCACGATTGCATCTGCCTTCGATTCGGGAATTTGCGGTTGGACTTCGAGTCCGCCAACCCACACAATAAGATCGACATCATGTCTTTTTTCAAGAGATCGAAATGAATGATACGCCGGAAAATAGTCGGGCCGGCCGGTACGGAAGCTCAACGGGAGAGGTTTGCCAAATTGCCAGGTCGCTACCTGATTGACTGTGGGCTCGCAAGCCGATCTGGAAACGACCAGTCCGGAACAGCGTCCATTGACGTTCACCGACTGAATCAATTGATTGATGGAGTCCAGCGCGAGGTCGCCAAGAGGAAAATCAAAGTCCGATTCGGCCCAGATCACGACCGGGTACTCGGCGTCGGTTATCATGTCTGTCAAGCGATCGATCTGTTCATTCGAGATAAAACCAAGACGGTGGTTGTGCCTTTTGCCTTGTACTCCAAGACTGACCGCATCAGCCAGCATTCCAAATCGTTCGGGGGTGCATTCGAACGATATTGAACCCTCTGGCGTCTCCCCGTTTCCAGTGCCGATCATCACAAGCGACGTCGATCGAGCACAGGGATGGTCGTCTCGATGCGGAGGTCGAAGCATATTCGGAATCCGCGGACAGTCTGCAATCGGTCCGTGGCCGAACATGACAATCAAGTCGGCACGGTTACGGATTTCGGATAGGGTCGTAAGGTAGCCTCCGGAACGTTGGATACGAGACGCTTGCGAGTGGGCGGCGCTGCCGTCGGCGCTCATGATGACCGCGGACTTGCGTTCCGCAAGTTTCAGAGCAGCTCGACTGCCGGCAACATCGGTGTACATCCCTGTAATCACCATCGCTTCTGACTTGGAAACCAATTCGGCAGCGGTTCGAATTGCTTCGGGGTGAGTGGCCGGATTTCCGAATATATGACATTTTTCGTCCATCGGTGTGACGATGCCGGAATATCTGGAGTTTGCGATACCGCAACCCCTCGCGTCGAATGGGTGACCGGTGGAGTCGGACCGGGCAACGATGTCATCACACAGCAGTGCGCAAAATGGACAGATCGCATCGTCTCGGACATTCGAAGCGGTGGAAGACATCTTGAAATGACGAATACTATTTACAATAAGACTGTCCGGCCGCAGATGAATGTGCGTCACATACCCACAACTGGAAAATGCAATCGATACCGTCGAACTTGAGTCAAAGCAGACATACAGAATCACTCCAAAGCCACACAGGCCGAACTGACCGACGGAACTGGATTCCGACAGTATCAATTATCTCATATTATCAATCTGTTATAAGTATGAATTTCCGTACGGACGAAAAAGTTCATGGACATGGAAGTATTTTCTTGAGGTTTTCGATGACAAACTCCCGATCACTTGACTGTGTCAGGGCAAACACCTGATATGCAGCGGGTTACCGTAATCGCACCGGCCCGCCTGCACTTGGGATTTGTCGGACTGAATAGCAGCTCGGCACCTGAATTGGGGGCACTGGGGGTCGCAATTCAACGTCCTTCGATGACTGTCAGGGCACAAAAATCGTTACGGTGGAACGTATCGGGCTCCATGCAGGGTGAGGTCCGGCGATGTATCGATAGACTCATTACCGCATTCGAACTGGAGCAGCCACTTCACTTCGAGGTTGCCAGTACTATTCCTGCGCACATCGGACTGGGCTCGGGGACTCAGCTGGCGTTAGCGGTCGGAGTCAGTATTATGCGCCTCAATGACATCTCAATTCCAATTGCCCGATTGTCCCATCTGCTACGACGCGGCGAGCGTTCCGGGATTGGAACGGCGGCGTTCTTGCAAGGGGGATTTCTTGTTGATACGCATGCTTCGACGAAAGATGAGGTGCGTACGATAGCCCATAGATTGGAGTTTCCGGCGAATTGGCGCATCCTGCTGATCTTTGATGACGATTATCAGGGAACTCACGGTGATATCGAAACGGATGCTTTTTGCAAACTGGGCGGATTTTCAGATTCGCTGACCGAACGGTTGCAGCGAATCCTGCTTGATCAGGTACTGCCTGCACTGGAACGCGGGGATGTCACCGACTTCGGTGATGGCATCACGACAATCCAAAGACATGTCGGAGATTTTTTCAGCCCGATTCAAGGTGGCAGATATCTTAGTCCGGGCGTGGCCGACGTGCTGTCGATAGCTGAGAAACTTGGGGGAGTCGGGGTTGGTCAGAGCTCCTGGGGTCCGACCGGATTTGTTATATTGGATACTGAGTCAAGTGCGTTGGAATTGCAAACTGAGTTGCTGGAGACTCGAAAAAGTTTCGGCGTTCGACTCGAAATCTGCAAGGGTCGCAACGAAGGCGCGCAGATTCAGGTTGAGTGAAGTCCTGAAATTCAGTGACAATAGACCGTAGCTGACGAGAGAGTCATGGCAAGACCGAAAATACTGCACATGATCACACCGGGTCGGAATGTCAGTGCATTTGATGCGAATATGGCAGCCGATGCTGGCTATGAGATCATCATTCCACATACAGAAGTGACGATCGATGACATATCTGACCTGGTTCAGGATGCGATTTTTTCCAGGCCACCCAAGAACGCCGCTTCGACTGGATTGTTCATCGGAGGTCACGACGTGAATGTGGTGGCAGACATGCTGGAAGTCGTCAGAAGTTCTACCGTGCCACCTTTTGAGTTGTCTGTATTCGCCGACCCCAATGGCGCATTTACCACTTCGGGTGCGCTGATTGCGCTGATTGAGGAACATCTCCGACAAGAGGACGGCAAGGGACTGGATGCGCGAACAGTAAAGATTTTCGGTGGCGGGCCTGTTGGTCTGTGCTCTGCCATTTTGGCCTTGAATCTCGGAGCGAAGGCAACTCTGGCAAGATTGACAGCAAATGCCCGGTCGGATAGTGTCAGAAACTTTGCTTCACGTTACGATATGGAGATTCCATCCGAGTCAGCCATTGACGATTCCCAACGAATTCAGGCAGTGTCCGACGCTGAGGTGATCATCTGTACTGCGAAGGCGGGCGTTCAGGTTCTGGACAAATCGATGCTGGATCAAGCCGAACGCCTGTTGGTTGCCGTTGACGTCAATGCTGTGCCACCGTCAGGAATTGAAGGTGTCGGCGCTTCCGACAATGGCAATCGTGTTGAGACCGCTCGGGGGTCATTCGCAGCGATGGGTGCACTGGGTATCGGTGGATTGAAATACAAGGTGCAAAACCAACTGTTCGAACGCATGCTGACCTCACAGGACTCAGTGGTGATTGATTTGCCGGAAGCGTTTGATGAAGCCGTAAAGCATGTTGGATGACCGTCGGTGTGTCATCATTGGTTTGTCTGTCAGGGCATTGGCGCAGTCGGCAGTGAAGGCGGGAATCGGTGTTTTTTCGATAGATTGTTTCGCTGACCTGGATACCGATGCGATCTCGATCCAATCCCGCACCATAGCTTGGGATGGAATCGGTCTTGACTCCAGGTCATTGGTCGAAGCCATTGAAAGGTGTGACCCTGACAACGGATGTCTCCCGATCATTTACGGTGGAGGGCTGGAGCATACGCCGGACATCCTTGATCGGATCTCACAGAATCGAAGGCTGTTAGGGAACCCGGCGGATACGGTCATGAGGATTTGCAACCCGCAGACATTCTTTGCCGCACTCACGAGGCTCGGTATTCCTCATCCAGCGACCGAATTCAGTCCGCCGATTGACCGGAAGTTCTGGTTGCTCAAAATGACCGGTGGCAGCGGAGGTACGCACATCGAAAACTACGTGGACCAAGTCCCAGCGGCCGGGCATTACTTTCAACAGCGCGTGCCGGGAAAGACAATAACGGCAACTGTACTCGCCAGTGAGTGCGAAAGTAAGATTGTCGGATTTTCAGAGCAGTGGTTTAGCGATGCTGATAAAGACCGGCCGTTCACTTATGGTGGAGCGGTTTCAATTGACAGCCGACAGGCGATATCGAAACAAACCTTGAATTCGATACAACAGCATATTGGCACTGTCATAACCTATTTCAGACTGCGGGGTCTGTTGTCCTTTGATATGGTGATTGATGGCCACAGGTGGCAACTTCTGGAAGTCAATCCGCGTCCTGGCTTTACCTTTGAGCTTCACGAAGGCAACGATTCGTTCATTGCGGCGCACTGGAACGCGTTTGATGCGAAACACACGCAACTGCGATCAATATCGCTTGACGGGATTTTTCGCGCACACTGCATTGTTTATGCATTGGACCATATTCGTATCCCTGCACACTGGAAGTGGCCGAATTGGGTAACTGATCGGAATCGACACGATGTGAGCGTATCGAAGTACGAGCCGCTTTGTACGGTCAATGCGCAATGCTCGTCTGCAGAGGCTGCAAGACGAAAGGTGATGGAAAGGTATCGCGAAATGATTGAAATTGCCAGCGACTGGGTTGAGAAACACTGACAATGACCGGTTCGCGTAAAGATTGGCCGAGTGTGAACGAATTGGCTGCTCCTTTGGTGCAGGCTCTTGTTCAGGACGCGCGGTCACTTGGACTTGCGGTCGACAAACGATCAGACGGGGCGACTGTTGTGGATGCCGGAATCAACAGTCCCGGCAGCTTCGAGGCAGGTCGACGGATTGCGGAAGTATCGATGGCTGGCCTGGGTGACGTTTCGTTTTCCCTGCCGCGAACTGTACTGAACGACTGCCCGGATATTCGTGTGCAGACTGACTCACCGGTTCTCGCCTGCTTGGGAAGTCAGTATGCCGGATGGAGCCTTGAATATCCGGATCCTGAATTCCGGGCATTGGGATCGGGTCCGGCACGGGCGCTTGCCGCAGTTGAGTCCCTTTACGAGCATATCGGTTATCGTGATCAGTTCGACCAAGCTTGCATCGTAATCGAGACATCGGACTTCCCGCCGGATGGGATGATTGAACAGATTGCGAACGAATGCTCAATTCGTCCGGAAAACCTGACGCTCATATTGACACCGACCGGCAGTCGCGCGGGTGTGACGCAGATTGCGGCAAGGGTCGTTGAGGTTGCGATGCACAAGGCTCACGAAATTCAATTTGACATCAATTCCATTGTGAGAGGAGAGGGAACCGCAATTGTGGCTCCGCCATGTGCTGATTTCCTGTCTGCGATGGGTCGGACCAATGACAGCATTCTGTATGGCGGCGAAGTTACACTTCAAGTCAGTTGTGACTCAGCGAGCGCAGAACTTCTTGCCAGGAATCTGCCGAGTTGCAATTCATCTGACTACGGAATTCCGTTTTCGGAGACATTCAGGAACTGCAATTATGATTTTTATCAGATTGACCCGATGCTGTTCAGCCCAGCTCAGGTTTCAATTCACAATATTGCAACAGATGAGTGGTTTTACTCGGGGAGAATCAATCGTGACTTGCTGGAACAATCATTTCGGTCGGGAGAGTGAGTGTGCGAGTCGTCATCTTCTCGAACGCGAATGGCTGGCATGAAAGAAAATTGATCGCCGCTTTGCGCAGCATCGGCGCAGAGCCGGCCGTTGTGTCGCTAGCCGACTGCGTATTCTCACCTTCGGGGCAGTTCGGTGGTGTTCGCATTCCAGGGTTCCCGGACGAGTTGCCATCGGCGGCATTTGTCAGGGGGATTGCAGCGGGTAGTTTCGAGCAGGTCACACTGCGCTTGGGATTTCTCCATGCACTGGCGCAGATGTCAGTCCGGGTGGTCAATTCGGCCAAGGTGATTGAACGGACGGTTGACAAGTCGATGACGAGTCATCTGTTGATTCGAAATTCCGTCGCGACGGTGCCGGCGTGGACCTGCGAGAGTAGGGAATATGCATTGGAGCTGATACGAAGCTCGATCAGATTGAAGCGCAAATTGGTTCTCAAACCGCTTTTCGGTTCTCGTGGCCGCGGGCTTGAACTCATCCAGGCAGAATCGGATCTTCCTGATGAGCAGGCTGTCAACGGGGTTTACTACCTGCAGGAGTTTGTGCCGAGTGACGATAGTTACTGGCGGGATTGGCGCATCATGGTTGTCGGTAATGACGCGATCTGCGCGATGGAGCGTCGATCTGACAGCTGGGTGACAAATCGAGCGAGGGGAGCGCAATGTCTGCCGGCCAAATTGCCGGATGAAGCTTTGCAACTGGCCGTGCAGGCTGCTGCCGCCGTTGAGGCGGACTATGCGGGTGTTGATGTAATCCACACTCGCGGGGCTGGTTGGCAGGTGATCGAGATCAACGGTGTTCCAGCCTGGCAAGGTTTACAGGAAGTCTCCGATACTGACATTGCGCGAGCGTTCGCCAGACTTGTCACAGGAACCTCTTGATCCTCAGACTGAAGTCACTGCGAGCGGACTCAGGACAAAATTCGCCACCCGGGCGATGGGCATGTCGGAATATTCCTCAAACTCCACATCTCGGCCGAATGGAACGTCAGATATAGCATACCCGTATTGTGCGCCTCAACACGCTGAATCTCAATGACATCGTACCATTGGTGCGGCATCCCCGACAGATACACCGGCAACTTCTCGCCAAATCCAATAAGTCAATTACCCCAAGCAAATGATCCGGAAACTCGCCATACCCGATCACTTCGCGGATGATTTGGATGAAATCACACACACGGCGCACGCTAAAGATCAGCCAAGCAAAAACACATTAAAACACACCAAGTTATGACATTAAACAACATTTATACATATGTAATAATGTGAACATGTTACATATTCTTATATTATTAATGTAAAATATGCCAATCCATGAAAATGAAGAAATGTGGTCTGCTACGCATTGTATCTTGCTTCCGACTGTGACGGCTTAGCTCGCTATTCAGATCACCAAATGAATTGCCGGACGTATTGGCAATTGCCAATAACACCAATCCACCGCACCTGCTGCATTCAGTGAATCTAAAAGACATGCTTGAACGTACGTTGCTGGCGGAACTGATCGAATGGAGACAAAGGGAGGTACGCCAGCCCATTGTCCTGAACGGTGCCCGTCAGACAGGAAAGACATTTCTACTCAAGAATATTTTCTATGAGTCCGGCAAATTCAGATGCTTGCACTACCTGGACTTTGAACGTGACCCCGCCCTGGAAAGCATATTTGATGATGGTCTGAGTCCGAAGTCTGTAATGACCAATATCAGCCTTAGGTTTGGTGAATCGGTCAACCCAGATGAAGATCTGATCGTATTCGACGAAGTTGGGTCCTGCAGCAGTGCGCTGCATTCACTCAAGTATTTTTCCGAGGAGATGCCGCATGCTTATGTGGTCGCCACGGGCTCCAACATCGGTTTGTTGAAATCGTTTCCGGTTGGCAAGGTCGAGACAATGGAATTGTACCCCCTGACTTTCGCGGAGTTCCTGAAAGCCACCGCATCCAGTCATGTTGTCGAAGCATACACTGACAGGCTCGACACCAGTGAATCACATAGACAGCTCTGGTCAGCTTTGATTGATTACTACTATGTGGGAGGTATGCCCGGAACGATCAACCAATGGCGGTCATCCGATTGCCATCTCCTGGAGCGTGTGCAGAAAGTGGACGACATGCATCGCAACTTGATCGACAGCTATACGCGGGATTTCGGCAAATATTCCGGTGCGGTGAATGCACAGCACATCGAGTCTGTATTGCGCAATATTCCTGTGCAATTGGGGAAAAGCATCGACGACTCTGTAAAACGCTTTCGATTTCGGGAGGCCATTGCGGGAAAGAAGCGGTATACAGAGTTGAGAGGGCCCATTGACTGGCTGGTCAAGGCAAAGTTAGCTTCCAAGAACTATCCGATCACACATAAGCCGAGACCACCCTTGAATGTCCAAATAAAGGAAAATATTTTCAAGCTGTTTCTTTTTGATGTTGGACTGCTCGGTCACCTGGCGGGTATGTCTTACGAGGATCATAGAAGGGAGTCGACTGAATTCAAAGGCTTCGTCGCTGAGAATTTTGTTCAAAACGAGTTGATTGCGCAAGGGTTTGGTCAGACTTACAGCTGGGAGCAGAATCAGGCCCAGATCGAGTTCGTAATCAGAAACGACCATGGTGAGATTGTTCCCGTTGAAGTGAAAAGTGGTAAGAGAACTCAGGCAAAGAGCCTGGAGTCATACATGAATCGATACAGTCCAAATCTTGCAATCAAACTAATCGGTGCCAGAGGCGCCAAACACGAAAGCCTGAAAACTGTCCCGCTGTACTACGCATCGAAACTTCTCGAATTGACGAAGCAGACATAAGGCCCCGCGCGGAACCTGTACTGCCCTGAAATCTCTTTAGACAAGTCAAAAACAAGAAAAGCCCTGCCGGTATAAT